>NZ_JBQTCJ010000026.1:0-55398 GCF_052380005.1 Salinarimonas sp. NSM | reverse complement strand
GCGTCGTCGCGGGCGCGCGGCGCGGCTCGGTCTCGGCGGGCTCGGAGCCCGCGCCGCGGGCCGGCTGGCGCGGCGTCTCGCCCGGCGCGGGGCCTGAGACGGGTGCCGGAGCCTGGGCGGCCTCGCGAATCTCGAACTTCAGCCCGAACTGCACGGACGGGTCGAAGAACCCGGTCAGCGCATCGTAGGGCACGAGCAGCCGCTCCGGCACTCCGCCGAACGAGAGCCCGACCTCGAAGGCGTGCTCGTTGACGATGAGATCCCAGAACTGGTGCTGGAGCACGATCGTCATCGTGTCCGGATACTTCTCGCGCATGCGCGAGGACAGGCGCACGCCGGGGAAGGCGGTCTGGAAGGAGACGTAGAAGTGGTGCTCGCCGGGCAGCCCCTCGCGCGCGGCGTCCGCCAGCACCTTGCGCACCACGCCCTTGAGCGCGTCCTGCACCAGGAGGTCGTAGCGGATCAGGTCTTGTGTCATGGCGCGCTCGACGGGTCCCGCTCGTGCTGTCGTCGTCGGCTTATGCCGCGTCTTCGCCGGAAAGGGAAGGGGAGGGCGAGGTCGCCCGTCCCCGTGCGCGAGGCGCTTCCCCGATCCGGTGCTCTCGGAGAGATAAGGAGGCGGGGCGGGCTGTCGAGGGGGGGCGCCCACCCCGGGCATGGGGAGCTACCGCAGCCCTCTTCCCCGGCGTGCGAGCATCTCCCGATTGCCATCGCTCCCGCCCCGGCGCAAGCTCGGCCGCACGCATCCTCGGGTCGCGAGCGATTCGCACGCGCGGCCGGATACGGGAGGGGGCCCATGAGATACCGACCGACCATCGCCGACACGCGCCGCGGCACGGCGATCCGCACCGCGACCGTCACCACCACGCTCTCTCTGCTCGCCGCCCTCGGCCCCGCCGCGGCCCAGCCCGCCGAGCGCCTCGTCCCCGCGATCCCCGACGCCGTCCTCCAGCGCGCGGCGCCTCCCGCGGACGCGCTCGCGCCCTTCCTCCTCGCGCCGGCCTCGCCGACGCCGCGGGTCGCGCCGGGGGAGGCGGTGCTCGATCTCGCCATCCGCTACGTCGACGGCGCGATCTGGGACCCGGCGGAGGGGCGCGACGACGCCACGCGGCTGCGGGCCTATGTGGACCTCGCCGCGCCGGAGCCGGCGGCGGCGAACGCGCCGCCCTACGTCGGCCCCACCATCCAGGTGACCCCCGGCGAGACCGTGCGCGTGACGCTGCACAACGAGCTGCCGGTCGAGGACCAGTCCTGCCCCGGCGACCCCGACGACATCAACATCCCGCACTGCTTCAACCGGACGAACCTGCACTCGCACGGCCTGTGGATCTCGCCCGCCGGCAACAGCGACAACGTGCTCATCGCCATCGATCCGGGCGTGACCTTCCAGTACGAGTGGAACATCCCCGCCGACCATCCGTCCGGCACGTTCTGGTACCACCCGCACCTGCACGGCGGCGTCGCGCTGCAGGTGTCCTCCGGCATGGCCGGGTTCATTCTCATCCGCGGTGACCGGCTGCCGACGCCGGAGACCAACGGCGACGTCGACACGCTGCTGAAGCGGGCGGACGGCGCGCCGTACACGGAGCGGCTCGTGCTGCTCCAGCAGAACCAATATGCGTGCTACGATGTGCGGGGGAACCTCGAGACCAACCCGGACGGCACCTATCGCTGCGATCCGGGCCAGACCGGCATCATCGAGAGCTACGACAACTTCTCGCCGGGCGACTGGGCGGCGTCGGGCCGCTACACCTCGATCAACGGCGAGATCCTGCCGACCTTCCCGGGAGCGGAGGTCGGGCGCGTCGAGCGCTGGCGCATCGCGCATGCGGGCATCCGCGACACGGTGAAGCTCGAGTTCCGCAAGGCGGCCGACGATGCCGGCCCGCTCGACGCCTCCGCCGGCGACGAGGAGGATTGGATGGCGACGAACTGCCCGGGCGCGCCGCTCACCACCTTCGCCATGGCCGAGGACGGGCTCACCCGCGGCGCCATCGACCCGCGCACGACGAGCGTGCTCCAGCCGGGCTACCGCACCGATCTCCTCGTCGTCTTCCCCGAGCCCGGCCGCTATTGCGTGATCGACACGCAGGCGCCGGCGACCACGACCGTGAGCGGCGACGCGGAGAGCCGCCAGCTGCTCGGCGCCGTCGACGTCGCGCGCGGCGAGACGGGCGCGGACTCCGTGCCGGGCGACGCGGCGGGCCTCACGGCCTATCTCGAGGCCGCCCTGGTCGCGGCGGCCGAGCGCACCATGCCCGACGAGGTGCGCGAGGCGGTCATCGCCGATCTCGAGGACGGGCTGAAGCTGACGAAGTTCGTGCCGCATCCGACGATCGACGCGTCGGAGGTGACGGGCACGCAGGCACTCGCCTTCTCCATCGACACGAGCACGACGCCCACCGGCTTCCTGATCGACGGCGAGCCCTACGACCCGAACCGCATCGACCGGCTCCTGACGCTGGGCGGCGTCGACGAGTGGACGCTGACCTCCGGCACGAACCCCGCCGCCGGCCACCCCTTCCACATCCACGTGAACCCGTTCCAGGTCGTCGAGATACTGAACCCCGAAGGGGTCGACGTCAGCGTCGGCGGGGAGCCGGACGACCCGCAATACGCCGGCATGCAGGGGGTGTGGAAGGACACGCTCTTCGTCAAGCCGGGCTATCGCGTGGTGATGCGCACGCGCTACGAGCGCTATATCGGCGAGTTCGTGCTGCACTGCCACATCCTCGACCACGAGGACCAGGGCATGATGCAGAACGTCGTGATCGCGCTCCCCGGCTCCGACGGGATGGCCATGCGCGGCGGGCACGGGGGAGGGCACGGCGCGCATTGAGCGCGCCCGAGGACCGCGGCGCGGCGGGGAGCTGTTCGGCGCGGGCGCGGCGTGGCAGAAGGGGGCGGCTCAGCCGAGATCGCCCCGAGATCTCGCCACGCCGGATCCACTCATGCCGACGTCTCCGCCCGTCCACCTCGAGGACTTCCATCCCGGCGACACGATGGCGTACGCGCCCGTCGTGCTCGACGAGGCGGCGATCGTCGCCTTCGCCCGCGCGTGGGACCCACAGCCGTTCCATCTCGATGCCGCGGCGGCGCGGGAGACGTTCGCGGGGCGGCTGATCGCGTCGGGCTGGCACGGCTGCGCGCTGCTGATGCGGCTGATCGCCGACGCCTTCCTGCTCGAGGCCGCCTCGCTCGGCGCGCCGGGCATCGAGTCGGTCGCCTGGCGCGCGCCGATCCTGCCCGGGATGCGGCTCTTCGGCGGGCACGAGGTGCTCGAGACCCGCGCCTCGCGCACGAAGCCGGAAATGGGCCTCGTGCGCTTCCGCTTCCACCTCGCCGACGAGGGCGGTGCGCCGCTCGTCGAGCAGACGAACTGGATCCTCTTCGGTCGCCGGGGCGCGGCGGCGCCCACGCCGATGGCGCGTGCCGCCGCGCCGGAGGTCGAGCCGTCGCCGGTCGACCCGGCGGTGCCGCTGCCCGCCTTCGAGGACCTCGTGCCGGGCACGCGGGAGGTCGTCGGCGCGCGGTTCTTCCCGGCCGAGGAGATCGTCGCCTTCGCGCGCGCCTTCGACCCGCAGGCCTTCCACGTGGATGCCGGGGCTGCGGCCGCGAGCCGCTTCGGGGGCCTGTGCGCGTCGGGATGGCACACGACGGCGGCCTTCATGCGCGCGCTGGTCGATCACCGCCTGCGCCAGGAGCAGGCGGTGCGCGGCGCGGGGGCGGTACCGGTCGCGCTCGGCGCCTCGCCGGGCTTCCGCGACCTCTCCTGGACGCGGCCGGTCTATGCGGGGGACACGATCACGTTCACGACGACGATCGTCGAGGCGCGCGCCTCGGCATCGCGCCCCGGCTGGGGAATCGTGCGCCAGCGCAACGAGGGCACGAACCAGCGCGGCGAGCCGGTGCTGTCCTTCGAGGGCAGCGTGTTCTGGCAGGGGCGCGGCTGAGCCGCTCGGCTCAGCCCTTCGGCTCAGCCCCCGGGCACGATCGCCCGCAGCCCGTAGACGACGCCGGCGAAGGCGACGAGCGCGACGACGTAGAGCCCGACGAACCAGGCGATCCGGCGAAGCCGCGTGCTCATCAATGATACCCGCTGTCCTCGAGCGTCTCGGCCACCTTGCCGCGGAACACCCAGTACACGTAGATCGTGTAGGCGAAGATGATCGGGATGACGATCGAGAAGCCGACCAGCGCGAAGAGCTGGCTGTTGACGGTGTTCGCCGCCTGCCAGATCGTGACGCTCGGCGGCACGATGTAGGGGAACAGGCTCACGCCGAGCCCTAGGAAGCCGAGCAGGAACAGGCAGATCGACAGGACGAAGGGCCAGTACGTGCGCTCGTTCGCGAGCGTCCGCCAGATCCCGAAGGCGACGAGCGCCGTGAGCAGCGGGATGGGGGCGAGATACCAGATGTTGGGCGTCGAGAACCAGCGCGCCTCGATCTCGACGCCGAGGAACGGCACCCAGACCGAGACCACCGCCATCGCCACGATCGCCCCGATCAGGTAGCGGTAGGCCTTGCGCCGCGCCCACATCTCGAGATCGCCGGTGGTCTTCATCACGATCCAGGTCGCGCCGAGCAGCCCGTAGCCCGCGACGAGGCCGATGCCGGTCATCATCGCGAAGGGCGTCGCCCAGTCGAAGGTGCCGCCGGCGAACTCGCGGCCGACCACCGTGAAGCCCTGCACGAAGGTGCCGAGGACCACCCCCTGCGCGAAGGTCGCGACCAGCGAGCCGTAGTGGAAGGCATTGTCCCAGAGGAACTTGGACGCGTCCGCCTTGAAGCGGAACTCGAAGGCGACGCCGCGGAAGATCAGCGCCAGCAGCATGACGATGATCGGGATGTAGAGCGCCGGCATCAGAAGCGCGTAGGCGAGGTGGAACACGGCGAAGAGGCCGCCGCCGCCGAGGATGAGCCAGGTCTCGTTGCCGTCCCAGATCGGCGCGACCGAGATCATCATCCGGTCGCGCCAGTTCTCCCGCTGGGCCGGGCGGAACAGGATGCCGACGCCGAGGTCGAACCCGTCCATGATCACGTACATGACCACGGCCACCGAGATCAGGCCCGCCCAGATCAGCGGGAGCCACAAGGCGAGGCCGTCCAGGCCCTCTGCGTATTCGAGCATGGTCCGCTCTCCTGTCGTCTCGCGTCACTCGGCGGGGTTGCGGGCGCCCCCGCGGCCGGGGAGCCGCTCCTCGGCGGCCGAAAAGGGCCGCTTGGGGCGCTCGGCGGGTGTCTGGCCGGGCATGACCTCGTGCTCGTCCGGCCCGCGGCGCAGGAGCTTGAAGAGGTAGTAGGTCCCGGCCGTGAAGATGATCGCGTAGACCACGACGAAGGCCGCGAGCGACGCCGCGACGGCGCCCGTCGTCACCGGCGAGACGGCGTCGACGGTCCGCAGGAGGCCGTAGACCACGTAGGGCTGGCGACCGATCTCGGCGGTGAACCAGCCGGTGAGCACAGCGATGAAGCCCGAGGGCAGCATGGCGACGCAGGTCCACAGGAAGGCGGGGCTGTCGTAGAGACGCCCGCGCAGGCGCAGCCAGACCGACCAGGCGCCCGTCGCCAGCATCAGCATGCCGATCGCGACCATCACGCGGAACGAGTAGAAAACCGGCCAGATCGGCGGGCGCATCTCCGGCGGCACCTCCTTCAGGCCCGGCACGACGCCGTCGAGCTCGTGGGTGAGGATGAGCGAGCCGAGCTTGGGGATGCCGATCTCGAAGCGGTTCTCCTCCGCCTCCTCGTCGGGGATGGCGAAGAGCAGCAGCGGCGCGCCGGCCTGCGTCTCCCAGTTCCCCTCCATCGCGGCGAGCTTGGTGGGCTGGTAGGCGAGAACGTTGAGCCCGTGCAGGTCGCCGAGGAAGATCTGGACGGGGGCGAAGATCGCTGCGAAGGCCGTCGCCATGGAGAGCGAGCGGCGCGCGCCCTCCATCCGCAACGTCTCGCCCACCGCACGCTCGCGGCGGCGCCCGCGCAGCAGCATGTAGGCCGACATGCCCGCCACGGCGAAGGCCGTGGTCAGGTAGCAGGCCATCACCATGTGGGCGAAGCGGTTGGGGAAGGAGGGGTTGAAGACGACCTCGAACCAGTCGACCGGCACGGCGACGCCGTTCTCGATCTCGAAGCCCGCGGGCGTCTGCATCCAGGAATTCGCGGACAGGATCCAGAAGGCCGACATCAGCGTGCCGAGCGCCACCATGCAGGTGGCGAAGAAGTGCAGCCGGTCGCCGACCTTGTTCCAGCCGAACAGCATGATCCCGAGGAAGGCCGCCTCGAGGAAGAAGGCGGTGATCACCTCGTAGGCGATCACGGGGCCGAGCACGTTTCCGGTGAAGTCCGAGAAGCCCGACCAGTTGGTGCCGAACTGGTAGGACATCACGATTCCCGAGACGACGCCCAGCCCGAAGGACACCGCGAAGACCTTCACCCAGAACTTGTAGAGGTTCTTGAAGACCGGGTTGCCGGTGCGCAGCCAGCGGAACTCCAGCGCGGCGAGCCAGCTCGCCAGCCCGATCGTGAAGGCCGGGAAGATGATGTGGAACGCCACCGTGAACGCGAACTGGATCCGCGACAGGATGAAGGCGTCGAGCTCCATGGGGCCACCCTCGTGAATCGACGTCGCGCGCCGCGTCGTCCGGCCCGCTCTCGGGGTAGCGCGCCGCGGCGGTCGGGGGAGGTCCCGCGTGCACGCGAGAGCTGAACGATGGCCGCGAGGGCTCGGTTCCTAAGCGCGCGGCGCGGCGGTGGGACGCGCGGCGGGGCGGCGCAGCGCGTGCGCGACGCCCTCACCCGCGGCGGCGCAGGCGCTCGAGCAGCCGGCGCGTCTGCGCCGCGAGGCGTCGCTCGGCGATGCGCCCGCGCCGGCGCTCGCGCACGAGGCGGATGGCCAGTGCGAGCGCGATCCAGCCGAGCGTCACCGACAGCGTGAAGCCGACGATGCCCGGCCAGAGCGCGATCGCGACGGCGCCCGCCGCCGCCATCGCCGCGAGCGTCGCCGCGGAGGCCGCCTCGAGCCGCGAGAGCGGCGCGCGCTGGGCGATGGCCGAGACGAGCACGCGCCCGACGGAGGCCGCGCTCTCGCGCCAGCGCCCATGCGCCAGGCGGCCACCGAGGCGCGCGGGCGGCGCCAGGGCGACGGGCCTCGGCAGGGCCGGCGCGCCGCGCTTGTCGGCGAGCACGATCTCCGTCGCGCCGGCGATGTCCTCGGCGAACATCGCCTCCATGGCGGCGCCGAAGCGCGCATCGTCCACGACGACGTCGATCTCTAAATTGCCGAACCAGCTCGCGGGGTTGAGGTTGGTCGACCCGACCCGCGAGACGCGCCCGTCGAACACGGCGGTCTTGGCGTGCAGCATCGGCCCGGACCATTCGTAGACCCGCACGCCCGCCTCGATCAGCTCGCGGTAGGCGGTGCGCACGAAGGCGGGGAGGGTGGGCACGTCGTTGGCGCCGGGCACGAGAAGGCGCACGTCGACGCCGGCGCGCGCGGCGTCGAGCAGCGCCTCGCGGTAGGCGCGGGTCGGCAGGAAGTAGCTGTCCGTGACGAAGGCGCGCGAGCGGGTGGTGGCGAGCGCCAGGAGGTCGAGCCGGTAGAGCCGCCGGTCGCCGGGGCGGCCGTGCACGATGCGCACGGGGACGGACCCGCCCGCCGGCGGCGCGACGCTCGACGCGCCCTGTGCGGGCGGGACCGGACTCGCTGGGAGCGGGCGTACGTCCGGTGAGCCGCGGCGGGGCGTCGCCACCTCCCAGGTCTCGACGAAGGCCGCCTCCAGCGCGGCACCGACGGCCGCGCCCGACAGGGCGACGCCGGTGTCGCGCCAAGGCGCGATGCCGTCGCGGCCGGTCCAATGATCCGAGACGCACAGGCCCGAGACGAAGCCCGTCCGCCCGTCGACGACGAGCAGCTTGCGGTGGTCGCGCACGAACCAGTGCGGGCGCGAGGGGCGCAAGGGGCCGTAGACCCGCACGGCGACGCCGGCCGCCGTCAGCGCGCGCCAGTAGTCGCGCGAGGCCCGTGCAGCCGAGCCGAGCCAATCGTAGATCACGCGCACCCGCACGCCCGCCCGCGCCCGCTCGATCAGCGCCTCGGCGAAGATGCGGCCGGTCTCGTCGTCGGCGACGATGAAGTTCTCGAAGTCGATTCGCTCCCGCGCCCCGCGGATCGCCTCGAGCCAGGCGGGATAGTTCTCCCTGCCGTCGCGTAGGAGCCGCAGGTGCTGCGCGCTCACGCCGGGATCGGCGAGGACGCGGGTGAGCGCCCCCGCGAGAACACCGTCGCCGGCGTCGGCGGCGTGCGGCTCGGCGAGACTGGGCTCGGCGAGGCTCGCCTTCGTGAGGCGGGGCTCGGCGCCGTCGAGCATGATCAGGGGTCTGTCGTTCATCGAAAGGCCGGGCTCCTGCGCGCTGTGGCAACGCCCGAGCCGGGGTTTTGGATCGCGCGCGGCATGCGGCCGCGGTGGTGGAAATCGCCGGTCGCGCTCTGGCGAGGCGGCGCCCGCCGTGCTTTCGTCCCGCTGCGATGACGAAGTGCCGATTCCGCCTCACCCGTGCCCGCGTCCCGGTCGCGATCCTCGCCGCCTGCGGGATCGCCACGCTCGCCGGCTGCGTCGGCGGCCCGCGGCTCGTCGCCGGGCTGCCGGACGAGACCGGCTGGCTCGTCCTGCCGCTCGACCGCTGGTCGGCGCTCGATCGCGGCGAGCCCGAGGGCATCGCCGCCTGCCTCGACGCGGACTGCCCGGACCGCCTGATGGTCTCCGTCCTGCGCCTGCGTGGGGAGGCGGCGCAGGAGGCACGCGCCGTGCTCGCGGACCCGCAACGGCTCGCGGCCTTCCTCGCCGCGCGCGACCGTGCCGACGAGAGCGAGGCCCGCCGCGCCGTCACGACGCGGGTCGAGACTCGCCCGTTGGCGATCGAGGGGCTCGACGGTTTCGCCGTCTCCCTCACCGCCCCGGCGACCGGCCGCACCGCCCACGGCGCGACGCTCGCCCGCGAAGAGCAGGGCGGCGAGCTGCGCCTCGCCCTCGTCGTCGGCGACGACGCGGCGGCCGTGGAGGCGGCCCTGCGGCAGGTGGCGGCGGAGGCGTTCTGAACCGCGTGCGCGCTTGCCCCGGACGCGCGCGCCCGTTATGCGGATGGCGACACGCTCCCGCACGACAGCCAGGACCGCGCAATGATCAAGGCCCGCGTCACCGTCACCCTGAAGAACGGCGTGCTCGATCCGCAGGGCAAGGCGATCGAGGGGGCGCTCGGATCGCTCGGGATCGAGGGCGTCGCGTCGGTGCGGCAGGGCAAGGTGTTCGACGTCGAGATCGCCGCCGCCGACGAGGCCGCGGCCCGGGCGGAGCTGGAGCGCGCCTGCGATAAGCTCCTCGCCAACACCGTCATCGAGAACTACCGGGTCGAGCTCGTCTGATGCGCGCCGCGATCGTCGTCTTCCCCGGCTCCAACCGCGACGGCGACGTCGCGCGCGCCCTCGCGCGCGCCGGCGCCACGGTCGAGCGCGTCTGGCACGCCGAGCCGGAATTGCCCGAGGGTGTCGACCTCGCGGTCCTGCCCGGCGGCTTCTCCTACGGCGACTACCTGCGCTGCGGCGCCATCGCCGGACGTGCGCCGGCGATGGACGCGGTGCGCCGCCACGCCGCCCGCGGCGGTCTGGTGCTCGGCATCTGCAACGGTTTCCAGATCCTGTGCGAGTCGGGCCTGCTGCCGGGCGTCCTGATGCGCAACGCCAACCTGCGCTTCCTCTGCCACCGGCAGTTCCTGCGCGTCGAGCGGACCGACACGCCCTTCACCTCCGCCTACCGGCAGGGGCAGGCGATCGACGTCTGCATCGCTCACGGCGAGGGCAACTACTTCGCCGATCCGGACACGCTCGCGCGGCTCGAGGGCGAGGGCCGCATCGCCTTCCGCTATTGCGACGCCTCGGGCGCGCTCGCGGCGGACGCCAACGTCAACGGCTCGCTCAATGCGATCGCCGGCGTGCTGTCGGAGAACGCCCGGGTGCTCGGCATGATGCCCCACCCCGAGAACCTGGTGGACGGCCTCGTCGGCGGCACCGACGGGCTCGGCCTGTTCGAGAGCCTCGCCCGCGCCGCCTGACGTCACCCGCCGGGCCGCTCGTCCGCCGGCTGCGGCGTGCCCTCCCGCACGAGCTCGCCACGACCCTCCGCGAGGAGGCGGTTCGAGGCCGTCTCGATCGTCTCCTGCAGGACGGCGAAGAACTCGTCCTTGGGCTTGCCCGGCGGGATCGGCGGCAGCACCTCGACGACGATGGTGCCTGGACGGCGCAGGAACTTGCGGCGCGGCCAGTAGACGCCGGAATTGAGCGCGATCGGCAGCACCGGCACGTTCAGCCGGTCGTAGAGGTGGACGATCCCCCATTTGTAGGCCGGCTCCGCGCCGGGCGCCCGCCGGGTGCCCTCCGGGAACAGGATCACCTGCCGCCCGGACGCGATCGCCTGCTCGGCCTTGATCGCGAGGTCGGCCAGCGCCGCCGAGCGTCCCTTGCGGTTGACCGGGACGGAGCGCGCCTTCCAGGCGTACCAGCCGAAGAACGGGATCCACATCAACTCGCGCTTGAGCACGTAGGCCGGGTCGTCGAGGATGGTGAGGAGCGCGAAGGTCTCCCAGAGCGACTGGTGCTTCGACGCGACGAGAAGCCCGCCCGGCGGGATGTTCTCGAGCCCGCGCCAGGAGACCCGCGTCCCCGCCACGACGCGCAGGAGCCACAGCGACGAGCGCGCCCACACCTTCGCCACGTCGCGGAACACGGCGCGCGGCATCGCCAGCGTCGGCAGCGCCACGATCATGCAGACGATGAGGTTCGCGTAGTACAGCGTGTTGAAGGCGAGCGAGCGCAGGAGGAGCATGAGGGCTTTCGGCGGCGTGCGGCGAGCGGCGTGTGTCGCGCCCTTCTAGCGACTGGCGCCGCCGAATCAAATCGCCGCGGCGAGCGCCGGCGCGACCGGCCGCTGGAAGCCGCTCATCATGTGCGCCGCAGGTGACCGCTCCGGGTCGCCCTCCACCGCCGTGCGCAGCCACACCGCCAGGAACTTGAGGTACTCGACCGCCAGCAGCCGCGCGGCGTTGGGCTCGTGCCACCACGCCGCGGTGTCGAGGTTGGCGGGTGCGACCGCGTAGGGGATCACCTCGAGGTCCGGCGAGGCGTTCGCGAGCTCGAGCAGCGTACGCGGCATGTGGTAGTTCGAGGTGACGACGATCAGCGACCCCACCCCGCGCTCCGCCGCCCAGCGGCGCGTCTCGATGGCGTTGCCGATCGTGTTGCGTGCACGGTGGTCGAGGTCGACGCAGCAGGAGAGGAGCCGTACGTGCTCGGGGTTTAGCCGCGCGATCTCCTCGAGGGTGGTCGTCTCGTGCACGCCGGAGATGAGGAGCCTGTCGCCCTTGCCGCGGGCGAGCAGGTCGAGGGCGTCCGTGACGCGCTGCGTGCCGCCGGTGAGCGCCACGATGGCGTCGGCGCGGACCGGCTCGGCCATGTGCCGCTCGAGCGTCGCGACGAAGACGAGGAAGCCGAGAGCCGCCGCGACGGCCAGGAGCACGGCCGCGCCGAGGAGCGTCCCGGCGAGCCTGCTTGCGAGCGAGCGGCGGCGCGGCGGAGGCCTCATCGAAGCAGCCTCCCTCCCGTCGTAGCCGTCTGCGGGTGCGACGCCCGCGTCTGCCATGCGCGCCTGCCGAGCCATGTCGAGGGCTCAAGATAGCGCCGATTGCGGCGGCGCGGTGACGATCGCCGTGATTCGTGCGGCCTCATTCCGAATCGCCCGCCAGGATGCGCCGCACCGAGACGCCGGAGACGAGCGCCGTGACGCCGGAGACGCACAAGGCGATGACGACGATCACCGCCGCTCCGCGCCAGCCCACCTCGAAGCCGCCGAACAGGGCCTCGATCTGGTCGCCGGCGGGGGAGGCGCGCCAGCGCTCGGAGATCCATCCGAACAGCGCGAACAGCGCCACCGCGAGACCGCCGCCCACGGCGCCGCCCTTGAGCCCCATGCGCAGGAAGCGGTTCTGGAACTCGCGAGCGATGAACGCGTCGTCCGCGCCCACGTAGTGCAGCACCTCGACGATGTCGCGATTGCCCGCCATCGCCCCGCGGGTGGCGAAGGCGACGGCGAGCCCCGCCGCCGCCAGCACGAGCACGACGAGCGCGACGCCGATCGCCACCACCGTGTTCGCCATGGCGGAGAGCCGTGCGATCCACTGGCCGTGGTCGTCGAGGCTCGCGCCCGGGATGTCGGAGAGCGCCGTGCGCAGGGCCGAGAAGTCCGGGTCGGCGCCGGGCTCGAGCCGCACGACGACGAGGCGCGGCACCGGCAGCTCCCCGAGGTCGAGCCCGGCGCCGAGCCACGGCTCGAGCAGCTGCGCCGAGCGCTCGGCGGAATAGGGCTCGGCGGCGGCGATGCCCGGCGTGTCGCGCGCCAGCGCCGCCGCCTGCGCGACCAGCGCCTCGACGTCGACCTGCGGGCGCGGGCGGATCTGGATCGTCGCCTCGCGTGCGACGCTCGCCCGCCAGGCGGCGGAATTGGCGGCGACGATCTCGGCGGCCCCGGCGCAGAGCGCGGCGAGGAAGGTGAGGATGGCGATCACCGCGATCAGCGCCCGGCTCGCGGCGGAATCGACCGGCACGAGCGGCGCGTCGCGGGTGAGCGACGGCGCTGCGACCGAGGACGGCTCGAGCACCGTCGCCTGCGGCGCGCCGTGGCCGATCTCGAGCGGTGCGGGCTCCTCGAAGCGCGCATCGCCGAAATGCTCGTCCCCGAATCGACCGTCCCCGAAACGATCGTGGTCGAACGGGTCTTTCGCGAACGGGTCGTACCCGCCGGGATCGTCGTCCGGCGGATCGGGCTCGAACGGGTCGGGGCGATGCGGGGGGCGCATACGGCGTCCTACTCGTCGATGTGCAGATGGCCGTCGGCGAGCACCAGGCGGCGCGCGTCGACGAGGTCCATCAGGGAGAGGTCGTGGGTGGCGATGACGACCGACGTGCCGAGCCGGTTGAGCTCGATGAACAGGCGCAGCAGCCGGCGGGCGAGCCCGGGATCGACGTTGCCGGTGGGCTCGTCGGCGAGCAGCAGCTCGGGCCGGGTGATCAGCGCGCGCGCGATCGCCGCGCGCTGCTTTTCGCCGCCCGAGAGGACGGGGGGCATCACGTGCATGCGCCGGCCGAGGCCCACCCAGTCCAGAAGCTCGGTGACCTCCGCGCGATAGCTCGCGTCCTCCCGGCCCTGGACGCGCAGCGGCAGCGCGACGTTCTCGTAGAGGGTCAGGTGGTCCAGCAGCCGGAAGTCCTGGAAGACGACGCCCATGCGTCGGCGCAGCTCGGTGAGGCGATCCTTGTCGATGCGGCTCACCTCCTCGCCGAAGATGGTGACGAGACCCCGGGTGGGCGCCACCGACATCAGCATGAGCCGAAGGAGCGTGGTCTTGCCCGCGCCGGACGGGCCGGTGAGGAACTGGAACGAGCGCGGGCCGATCGAGAAGGTGAGGTCGCGCAGCACCTCGGGCCCGAGCCCGTAGCGCACGCCCACGTTCTCGAAATGCACGACGGGGATGTCCTCCGCGTCGGCGTCGAGCGCCGGCGGCGGGGTCTCGCCGTCCTCGTCCTCGGGGTCGTCGAAATCGCCCTTCACGCGCCCTTAACCGAAACCTTCGCCAATGGGGACCCGCTCCCGCGTCCCGCCGGAGCGGGCTCCACCTGATTCGCCATGCTGATCACCTGTCCGTCCTGCGCAAGCGAATACGTCATCGACCCGGCGCATTTGAGGCCGAGCGGGCGGACCGTGCGCTGCGCGTCGTGCAAGGCGACCTTCTTCGCCGAGGCGGAGCCCGAGACGGACGAGCTGATCTACGACGCGCCGCCCGAGGAGGAGCTCGCGGCCGCGTCGGGCCTGGGAGGCCAGGACGACGTCGACGCGGCCTTCGCCATGGCCGGCGGCTTCGGCGATCCCGACGAGGACGACGCAGCCGACGCGGGGGCCGATCGCGACCTCGTGGTCGACGCGCAGTCGCGACGGGCGCGGCCCTCCGCCGCCGCGGCGCGCCAGGCGATCGGCGCGCGCGGGGCGCAGCTCCTCGGCGGCGTGGGCCGGCGGCTCACGGCCGCGCCGGTGCTCGCCGTCCTCGCCGTCGCCCTTCTCGTCGGGGCGATCCTGGCCCGCGAGAACGTGGTGCGGGCGGTGCCGGACACCGCGGGGCTCTATCGCCTCGTCGGGCTCGATGTGAACCTGCGTGGCCTCGCGATCGGCGAGGTCGTCTCGCGGCGATTCGAGGAGAACGGGGAGCGCGTGCTCGAGGTCGTGGGCGTGCTCACCAACATCGCAGGCGGGCGCCGGGAAGTCCCGCCGCTCGCCATCTCGCTGCGGGACGGGACGCAGACGGCGCTCTACTCCTGGACGATCGAGCCGCCCCGCGGCGACCTGGCGCCGGGGGAGACCGCGCCCTTCCGCGCGAGGCTCGTTGCGCCGCCGGCCGAAGCACGGCAAGTATTGGTCAGATTTGCGCCCGCTTCGGGCGCGACCCTGGCCGGCACGAGCCCCTGACGGGCGCGTTCCTGAAGAGAAGGTCCCGACATGCCCGAATCACGCGTGCGCGTGCTGTTCGACGAGACGACGATCGCCAGGCGCTGCGAGGAGCTCGCGGCCGACATCGTCGCCGCCGCGCCCAAGGACCTGCTCGTCGTGGCGGTCCTGAAGGGTAGCTTCATGTTCGCCGCCGACCTGATCCGGGCCCTGCACCGGGCCGGCCTCGCGCCGCAGGTCGAGTTCATGCACCTGTCGAGCTATCGCACGGGGACCGTGTCGTCGGGCCAGGTGGCGATCCTCCGCGACGTCGAGAGCGCGATCGAAGGTCGGGACGTCCTGCTCGTCGACGACATCCTCGAGTCGGGCCGCACGCTGGTCTTCGCCAAGGACCTGCTCGCGGCACGCGGCGCCAAGCGCGTGCTCAGCGCGGTCCTGCTGGAGAAGCCCGGCAAGCGCGCCGTGCACATCGACGCCGATTTCGTCGGCTTCCGCTGCCCGGACCTGTTCGTGGTGGGCTACGGCATGGACATCGCCCATTCCTATCGCCAATTGCCGTTCGTGGGCGTCATCGACACGACCTCGACTGCGCCCGACCTCTTCGAGCCGACCTGAGGGAGGCCCGCGATGGCGAAGATCCTGCTCGTGGACGACGAGGAGCCCGTGCGCGGCTTCCTCGCCCGCGGCCTCGCGCTCGACGGCCACGCCGTCGACACCGCCGAGAACGGCGCGGACGCACTGGAACTGCTGATGGAGGAGGGGGCGACCTACGATCTCCTCCTCACCGACATCCGCATGCCGCTCATGGACGGCATCGCGCTGGCGCTCGCCGCCAAGCGCGAGAAGCCCGACCTCGTCGTCCTGCTGATGACCGGCTACGCCGAGCAGCGCGAGCGCGCTCGAAACCTCGAGGCCATCGTCACGGACGTGCTGACGAAGCCCTTCTCGCTCCAGGACGTCCGCGACGCGGTAGCGAAGGCGCTGGCGGGGTGAGGGACGGGGCCCGCCCGTCGGGGCGCGGACCGCGAGGGCGCATATCCACCTCACCCGAGGAGCACCGGGTGCGACCCGCTCACCCCTCCAGATCGGTGTCCAGGATCGCCATCTGGAACTGGTAGGAGCGGTCCTCGTCCTCGTCGTCCAGGAAGAGGACGCCTATGAACTCGTCGCCGATGTAGACCTCGGCGGAATCGTCCTTCTTCGGGCGGGCGCGCACCGTGATGGAGTGGTTGGCGAAGGTGCGGCGCAGGTAGCTCTCGACTTTGGCCAGCTCGGATTTCGTCACGCGGGAACCTCGTCTCGTTTCATGGCGGTCGAGGCCCGGCATGCCACGGCGAGCCGCGCCGGGCAACCCGGGCCCTCGCTCTACCCCTCACTCGGGCGAGAGGCTCTGTGCCAGGATCTGGTCCATCGTGCGCGCGGGCTCGGCGCATCCAGCCTCGCCGACGACCTTGGCGGGCACGCCCGCCACCGTGGTGCAGGGCGGCACGTCCTTGAGCACGACGGAGCCCGCCGCCACCCGGGCGCAGCGCCCCACCTCGATGTTGCCGAGGATCTTGGCGCCCGCGCCGATCAGCACGCCCCGGCGGATCTTGGGGTGGCGATCGCCGCCCTCCTTGCCGGTGCCGCCGAGCGTCACCTCCTGGAGCAGCGAGACGTCGTCCTCGATCACCGCCGTCATGCCCACGACGAGGCCGGTGGCGTGGTCGAGGAACACGCCGCGGCCCATCCGGGCGTTGGGGTGGATGTCGGTCTGGAACACTTCCGAGGAGACGCTCTGCAGGTAGAGCGCGAAGTCGATGCGCCCCTGCGTCCACAGCCAGTGCGCGAGGCGGTGCGTCTGGATGGCATGGAAGCCCTTGAAGTAGAGCATCGGCTCGATCAGCCGGGTGCAGGCGGGATCGCGGTCGGCGACGGCCAGTATGTCCGACCGGAAGGACTGCCCGATCTCGGGATCCCGCCGCAGGGCTTCGCGGTAGGTCTGCTCGATCAGCGTCGCCGAGAGCGCGGGATGCGCGAGCCGCGCCGCGACGCGGTGGATCACCGCGCCCTCGAGCGACGAGTGGTTGAGGATGTTGGTGAGCAGGAAGTTCGTCAGCGACGGCTCCTCCCGCACCACGGCCTCCGCCTCCCGCCGCGCCCGCGCCCAGACCGGGTCGACGGTGCCGACGACGGGATCGATCTCGTTGGTCTTGACGCGCGGCTGGCTCATGCTCTCGCCCTCTCACCGGAGACGTTCCCCAGAGGTAGGAACGCCGCCGCCGGGAGGAAGCCCCCGGCGCGGGTGATCTTGCCAGAGCGGGGGCGGGGCGTCGAGGTGGGGGAACGGCGCGGGGGTGCGCGGGTGCGGGGCGCGCGCGGCCGGCGCGCCGCATTGTCGAATGCCGGACCGGCGGCTAAGCTCGCCTCGATCTTGATGACCGCCGGGCCGCCATGACCGATCGTTCCTTTGAAGCCGGCAGCGTCGACCGGAGCGTGATCGTCACCGGCGACCACAACACCGCCACGCTCGTCTTCGGCGACAGCGGCGTGCGCTTGCCGATCGCGCGCCGGCAGATCCCGCGCGCGGACCCGCGCCCGGCGCGCCCGCCGGGGCCGGACGCGCGCGAGCTCGACGTACTGGCGCCGACGGCGGACCTGCCGCTCTTCGGCCGCGAGGCGGAGCTGGCGGGCCTGCGCGCCTGGCTCGACGACGAGGCCGCCGTCTCGGTGCACGCGGTGATCGGCGAAGCCGGCACCGGCAAGACGCGCCTCGCGCTCGAGCTGTGCCGCGCGATCGATCCCGATCTGAAGCCCGGCGCGTGGGTCGCGGGCTTCGTCGATCCGGACATGCTCGCCCCCGTCGTCGCCGCGCTCGCGACCCGGCAGGTCGCGTGGGCGAGCCGGACGCTGCTCGTCGTCGACTACGCGATCGCCTGCCGCGAGGCGCTGGCGGGCCTGCTCGACCGGCTGACGCAGGACGAGGTGCCGGGGCGCGTGCGCATTCTGATTCTGGAGCGCGAGGCCTCGCCCGAGCAGGGCTGGTGGCGCGACCTGTCGCAGCCCGCCCTCGACGGCAAGAAGGATCGCAGCAACCTCTTCCACGGGGCCGCGCCGCAGCGGCTCGCGGGCCTCGCCGCGCGCGAGGAGCGGCGCGGGCTTGTGAAAGCGGCGCAGGCGGCGGCGCGGGCGCTGCGGCCCGATCTCCCCGAGCCCGCCGCCGTGCCGGAGCCCGGCGCGGATGCGGCGTTCGATGCGCGGCTCGACGAGGCGCGCTTCGCCAACCCGCTCTCCCTCGTCATGGCCGGCGTGCTCTCCGTCGACCGACCGCCGGGCGAAGCCTTGGCCCTGCGCCGCCTCGACGCCGCCCGCAAGCTCGCCCGCCGCGAGCTGGCGAGGCTCGAGGGGCAAGCGAAGACGGTCGGCGTTTCCGCGCAGGCGCTGCGCCACGCGATCGCCTTCAACGGGTTGGCGGGCGGGTTGCCGACGGCGGGGCTGCGCAAGACGCTGAAGGACGAGTTCGACGCGGCGGTGATCGCGACGGACGTCGCGGCGCTGGCGACGTTGCTGCGGGCGGAGCTGCCTGCGGCGGACGACGAGGAGCGGCCCGGCGCGGCGGAGGAGGCTGGCGAGCCGCGGCTGGGCACGATCCGCCCCGATCTCGTCGGCGAGGGTGCGATCCTCGAAGCGCTGGAAGGGGAGGACGACGCGGATGCCGCGGCGCTGGTGGCGCGCGCCTATGCGGCGACCGGTGGCGCCGCCGCTGCGGCGCTGATGCGTCTCGCGCAGGATTTCGCTTATGCGCTGGAGGATGCGACGGCGAAGCCGGACGAGGTGGAGGTGGCGCGGCGGGTGATGGGGTGGATCGCTGCGCTGGCGGAGGGGATAGACGATCCGGAGATGCTGGAGCCGCTGGCATATGCATTGCCGCGGCAAACGACGATTTTGCGCGAGGCGGCGGCGGCGATCACGGCCCGGGTGGTCGAGGGGTTCCGTGAGGCCGCCGGCGATGATCTCAACGAACGAGGGCGGGCGGCCGGGTGGATAAACAACCTCTCCGTTCGGCTGAGCGATCTCGGCCGGCGTGAGGACGCCCTCGCCGCCGCAGAGGAGGCCGCCGCCTCCTATCGCGGCCTCGCGGCGGAGCGGCCCGGTGCCTTCATGCCGGTCCTTGCCGGCGTGCTCAAGAACATCGCTACCTTCCGGAGCGATCTAGGCCGGCGCGAGGATGCACTTGCGGCGGCCAAGGAGGCGACGGTCCTCTACCGCGGGCTCGATTCGGCTCAGCCAGGTCGCTTCACGTCAGATGTCGCAGGCGCACTGAGCAACCTCGCCAGTCGTCTGAGCGATCTCGGAGACTTTGAGAATGCTTTCACCGTGGCCGAGGAGGCCGCCAGCCTCTATCGGACACTTGCCGCGGCACGGCCTGGCGCCTTCGAGCTGGATTATGCCATCGCGCTCACCAACCTCGCCCTTCGCCTGATCGACAATGGCCGATGCGAGGATGCCTTGGCTGCCGCTGAGGAAGCCGTCTTACTTCAGCGCACGCTTGCCGCGGCGCAGCCTGACGCGTTCACGCCGAATCTTGCGACCGCGCTCATCAATCTTGCAAAATGCCTGAACGCTCTCGGCCGTTTCGAGAACGCTCTCACCGCGGCCCAAGAGGCATTAACTCTCTACCGCATGCTGGCTACCGGACGGCCCGACGTTTTTAAACCGAACGTCGCAATGGCGCTCAACAACCTCGCCAATAGCCTGAACACTCTTGGACGGTTTGAAGTCGCCCTCGCCGCTGCGGAAGAATCCGTCAGTATTCGACGTATTCTTGTTGCCGACCAACCGGCGTCTTTCGTTATCAATCTAAGCGTGTCTCTGGGTTCGCTTTCTGATTCAAGATTTCTGTTGGGTGACATCTCCGGCGCGCATGCCGCACTCGACGAGGCTATCCGCACCCTCTTGCCAGTTTTCCTCCGCTCGCCGCCGTCTGTGGCGCGCTGGATGCAGATGCACCTCCAGCGCTACCCCTCCCGCTGCGCCGCCGCCGGCGTCCAACCCGACGAAGTCCTCCTCGCCCCCATCCTCGAAACCTTCCAGCGCCTCGAGCAGGAGAACCCCGATGGCGAATGACACCGCGAACCGCTCCGTCACCATCGGCGGCTCCGCCACCAACACCGTGATCATCACGGGCAGCGGCGTCACGGCCGCCCAGCGCATCGATCAGGCCGCGCTTCCCCCGCCCGCGGCGGTCGATCCGCTGGCTGAGATCCGGGCGCTGAAACCCCTCCTGCTCGCGCTCTCGACGCCCCGGCGCGAGATCATCTCGGGGGCGATGGCGGAGGCCGAGCACCTCGCCGACCAGCCCGATGCACAGCGCGACCCGGACGGGATCGCCGGGGCGCTGGACCGGGCGGTGAGATACGCCAGGGGCGCGGACGATCTCAGCGCGCATGCGGCCGCGATCGCTCCGCGCGTCGCCGCGCTCGCCTCGTGGCTGGGCGAGCGCGGGAAGACGCTCCTTGACCTCTGGAACGAGACGGGAGGCGGCTGACGCGCTAGGCGCGATCAGTCGTCCTCCTCCTGCTCCGCCGTCGACGACACCTGCCGCGAAACATACAGCTGCTCGCCCATCAGCTTCATCAGGTCGAACTGGGTCTCCACGAAGTCGATGTGCTCCTCCTCGTCCTTGAGGATCGAGCGGAACAGGTCGAACGTGCCGAGGTCGCCGGCGTCGCGGGCCTCGCGGGCGGCCTTGTCGTAGTAGTCGCGCGCCTCGTTCTCCATCTTGAGCTGGGTCTCGAACATGGCGCGGATCGTGTCGTCCTGGCCGATCGGGTCGAGATCGTGGACGTTCGCCGTGCCCTCGAGGAAGAGCAGCCGGTCGAGGAAGCGGTGGAAGTGGCCGCGCTCCTCCTCGATCTCCTCGCTCATGCGGTCGGCGAGCTGGTCGACGCCCCAGTCACGCAGCTTGGCGGCCTGGAGCTCGTAGGTATTCACGGTGGTCAGCTCCATCGTGATGGCACGCTGGAGATGCTTCAGGGAAACGTCGGGACCTTTCATGGGGGCGCTCCTTCTCGGGTTCGGTCTCGCTGGGGAGAACCCGAGGGGCGCGGGGCCGGTTCCGGAGCGTGGCCGGACGCGATGTCGCGTGCGGGCGCGCCTCAGGTCAGCCCGCCGTCGACCACGAAGTCCTGGCTCGTGCACCCGCGCGAGGCGTCCGAGGCGAGGAAGAGGGCCATCTCGGCGACGTCCTCGCCGTCGAGCGCCCGCGGCAGGCATTGCTGGGCGACGATCCGCGCCTCCTCCTCCGGCGAGATCCACAGCTGCCGCTGCTTCTGCGTGAGGATAGCCCCCGGCACGATGGCGTTGACGCGCACGTGGTCGCCGCCCCATTCGCGGGCGAGCTGGCGGGTGAGGCCGCGCACGGCGGACTTCGCGGTGGCGTAGGCGGTGAGGTTCGGCACGCCGAGCCGATACGAGGTCGAGCCCAGGTTGATGATGGAGCCGCCGCGGGGCGGCTTCATGTGCCGATGCGCGGCCTTGGCCGCGAAGAACTGGTGCTTGAGGTTCACCGCCATCGCCGCATCCCACGCATCGGGATCGACGTCGCCGATCGGCGCGCGGCGGTCGTTGGCGGCGTTGTTGACGAGCACGTCGAGGCGACCGCCGATCGAGGCCGCGTGGTCGATCGCCGCCTCGAGCGCGGGGATGTCGGTGACGTCGACGCGCAGGAACGCCACGTGCGCACCAGTCTCCCCGGCGAGCCGCTCGGCCAGCGCGCGGCCGCGGGTCTCGTCGATGTCGACGAAGACGGTGGTCGCTCGCTGCCCCGCGAAGGCCGCGACGAGGTCCGCGCCGATGCCCGTGGCCCCGCCCGAGACGAACACGGTCTTCTCCGCGAGGTCGGGATAGCGGGCGAGGATGGTCATGGCGACGGGGCTCCGGGGCGGGGGCGTGTGGCGAGGACCGCGACGCTAGACGCGGGCGCTGCAATCGTCAAAGGTCCGGGCGAACGCGCCCGTCCCGGAGGTCCCCATGCGCACGCTCGAGGCCCGTCTCCTCGTTGGAACCAGTGCCTTCCTCGCCGAAGGCATCCAGTGGAACGCCGAGCAGGGCCGGCTGTGGTGGACGGACATCCACGGCAGGCTGCTGCTCTCCTGCGACGCCGAGGGCGGCGACCTGCGCAGCCTCGCTCTGCCCGAGCGGCTGACCGCCTTCGCCTTCGGCGAGGGCGGGCTCGTCCTCGCCGCCTTCGCGAGCGGGCTCTTCGTGCTCGACCCCGAGAGCGGCGCGCGCCGACGGCTCACCACGTTCGAGCCCGGCCTGCCGCAGACGCGCCTCAACGACGGGCGCTGCGACCCCTCGGGGGCCTTCGTCGTCGGCGGCATGGACGAGGTGGAGCTCCAGCCCGTCTCCAGCGTGCTGCGCTTCGACGGCACGCACGAGACGACGCTCGTGACCGGCATCGCCATCACCAACGCCATCGCCTTTCCCGAGGGCGGCGCCGCGATGTATCTCGCCGACAGCCCGACGCGCACGATCTGGCGCTATGCGCGCGACCCGGGCACCGGCGCGCTCGGCGAGCGGCAGGTCTTCGTGCAGGTGCCCGAGGGCGAGGGCGTGCCCGACGGCGCCTGCATCGATGCCGAGGGGGCCTTGTGGAACGCGCGCTTCGACGGCGGGCGCGTCGAGCGCATCCTGCCGGACGGCACGCCCGACATCCGGGTGAGGGTGCCCGTATCCCAGGTCACCTGCTGCTGTTTCGGCGGCGAGAACCTCGACCGGCTCTACATCTCCACCGCCCGCGAGGGCATGACGCCCGACGCCTATTCCCGCGAGCCGCTGGCCGGTGGCGTCTTCGTGTGCGATCTCGCGGGGGAGGGCATTCGCGGGCTGCCGGAGCGGCGGTTCGGGGGGGCGTTGTCGCTGGAGGGGTGAACGCCTGTCATCCGGGTGTCATCGCACCGCGGGACACGGCGCGATCGTTCGGCGGCGACACGGGAGAGACGATGGGCGGGCTCGATCTGGACGGTGTGACGAAGGCGTTCGGTGCGAGCCGGGCGGTGGACGACGTGAGCCTCGTCGTCGATCCGGGGGCGTTCGTCGCCCTGCTCGGCCCGTCGGGCTGCGGCAAGACCACGCTCCTGCGCCTCGTCGCCGGCCTGGAGCGGCCGAGCGCCGGGCGCATCGCGATCGCCGGTCGGGTGGTCGCCGACGGCGGGCGCTTCGTCGAGGCCGAGGAGCGCGGGCTCGGGATGGTGTTCCAGTCCTACGCGCTGTGGCCGCACATGTCGGTCGCCGACAACGTGTCCTTCGGGCTGAAGGTGCGCCGCCTGCCCGCGGAGAAGCGCCGTCGGCGCGTCGCCGACGCGCTCGCCATGGTGGGCCTGTCGGACCTCGCCGATCGCAAGCCGGCCCAGCTCTCCGGCGGCCAGCGGCAGCGCGTCGCGCTCGCGCGCTGCCTCGCGCTCGAGCCGCCGCTCGTGCTGCTCGACGAGCCGCTCGCCAACCTCGACGCGCACCTGCGCGAGATCATGCAGCGCGAGTTCCGGCGCCTGCACAGGGAGACCGGCGCCACCTTCGTCATCGTCACCCACGACCAGGCCGAGGCGATGGCGCTCGCCGATACGATCGCCGTCATGCACGAGGGGCGCCTGCAGCAGGTCGCGACGCCGCACGACCTCTACGCCGCGCCGGCGACGGAGATGGTGGCGCGCTTCATCGGGCGCGGCGCGCTCGTGCCGGTCGCGATCCTGGAGCCCGCCCGCGAGGGCCGGCTCACGGTCTCGCTGGCCGGCCGCACGCTCCCCGCGCGGGGCACGGCGACGGCGCCCGGGCCGGGCCGTCTCGTGCTGCGGGCGGAGACGCTGGCCTTGAGCGACGCCGCCGACGCCGTGCCCGCCCGCGTCGTCGATACGGTCTATCGCGGCGGCTTCCACACGCTCGAGATCGCCATCGACGGCGTCGAGGACGGGATCGTGCAGGTCCAGTCCCGCGAGCCGCGGGTGCCGGGCACGCGCGTCGGGCTCGCGATCGCGGACGCGTGGGCGCTGCCCGCATGAGCATCCGCGTCACGGCGATCTCCGGCTTCGGGACGAAGGGGCCGGCGTGCTTTCTCGTGGAGATCGCGGGCGCGCGGCTCCTCCTGGATTGCGGCGAGGGGCCGGATCGCGGCCTGCGGCCCGACCTCTCGGACGTGGGGCGTCTCGACGCCGTGCTCCTGAGCCACGGCCATGGCGACCACGTCGGCGCCCTCGAGCTCGTCGCGCCGGACGTCCCGCTCCACGCGACCGCTACCGTGATCGCGCTCGCCGGGCACCCGGCGCTCGCGCGGGCGCGGGTCCTGCCGCTCGCGGGGGAGACGGCGATCGCGGGCGTGCGGGTCGAGACCGGGCGGGCGAGCCATGCGCCGGGCGGTGTCTGGATGCGGCTCGGGGGAGCCGACGGGGTGCTCTACACCGGCGACGTCACCGCCGAGAGCCGGGCCTGGCCGCTCGACCGGATGCCGCCGGCCCGCATCGTGATCGCGGACGCGGCCTACGGCACCTGGGACGTGTCCCTCGACGAGGCGGCGGCGCCGCTCCGCGCGCGCGCCCGGGCCGGCGCGCCGCTGCTGCTGCCGTGCCCAGCCGACGGCAGGGGGCTGGACATCGCTCTCGCGATCGGGGAGAGCGTGCGGGTGCGGCTGTGCCCGGCGCATCGGCGCGTGGCCACGCTCGCGCTCACCCGGGGGCTCCTCGCGGATGCGGCCGTCGCCGACGCCGTCGCCCGCCTGCTCGATGCGCAGGCGCCGCTCGTCGAGGGGAGCGCGCTCGACGGGGTGATGATCGCCGCCGGCCCGAATGCCGAGAGCGGCGTGGCGGCCGCGCTCTTCGCGCGGGCGGTTCGCGCCGGTGCGGGCGCCATGGAGACGATCTTCACCGGCCACGTGGCGCAGGGCACGCCCGTCGCCGACGCGGTGGCGCAGGGCCGCGCGCGCTTCGTTCGCTGGAACGTGCATCCACGGCTCTCCGACCTTCGCGCTCTGTGCGCCGCGGCGCGCCCCGAGATGCTGATGCCCGCCTTCCTTCCGGCCGAGGCGCTGCCCGCGCTCGCGCGGGCGCTCGAGGGTGCGTCCCCCGGACTGCGGATCGTCGAAGGGCCGCGCCTCGCCCTCGACCGAGGCTAGCCTTCCTCCCGCGCCGCCACGGCCGTACCCGGCACGATCCGGTCGCTCGCGTGCAGGATCACTGTCTCGCCGGGCGCGAGGCCCGAGAGCACCTGGGCCGTGCGCATCGTGCGCTCGCCGAGCGTCACCGGGCGCACCCGCGCGACGCCGTCCTCGACGACGAAGACCGCCCACTCCCCGCCCTCGCGGAAGAGCGCGCCGAGCGGGACCTGGAGGACGTTCTCGTCCCGCCAGACGACGATGCGCGCCACGACGCGGTAGCGGTGCCCGAGCTTGCCCTGCGCCGCGGCGGGATCGAGGAGCGCGAGCACGACGCGCACCCGCTGCTCCTCGATACCGAGCGCCGAGACCTCGGTGAAGGCCGTGGGCTCGATGCGCACGACCCGCGCCTCGAGCGGCCGCTCTCCGCCCCAGTCGTCGACGATCGCGGATGCGCCGGGCGCGACCCGAACCGCGTCGCGGGAAAGGAGGTCGACGACGACCTCGAGCCGGTCCGGATCGCCGACCTCGACGAGGGGCGTTCCGGGCTGGACCACCTGCTCGCTCTCGACGAGGACGGAGAGCACGCGCCCGCTCACCGGCGCGCGGACCTGGATGCAGCAGGTGGCGGAGTCGTCGCTCTCGCCGCCCGGCTGGATCAGGTTCGCACGCGCGCTCTCCAGCTCGCGCACGCGGACCTCCCGAGTCGCCTCCGCCGAGGCGAGCGCGCTCTGCGCCGAGCGAACGGCGAGGCGGACCCGGTCGAGCTCGCGCGCCGAGATCGCCTCGCGGCGCGACAGCTCCTCGGCGCGGGCGAGATCGCTCTGCGCGAACTCCAGCTCGGCCGCCGCCTGGCTCACCTGCGCCTGCGCCAGCGACACGGCGGAGGCCGCGGCCTCCACGGCGGCCTCGGCGACCCGCTGGGAGCGCACGTCGAGGAAGGCCGGCGCCATCGGCTCGATCACCGCGAGGATGGTCTCGTCCGCGACGACGACGTCGCCCACGCGGCGCGGGGAGCGCTGGAGCGTGCCGCCGATCGGCGCGGAGACGGTGTAGACGTCCTCGATGCGCGCGACGCCCTCGTCCTCGACGCTCACCGCCATCGGCCCGGCGGCGATCACGGCGAGGTCGGCGGGGATCGGCCGGGGCCACAGGGCCCAGGCGCCGGCGGCGGCGAGCGCGAGGAGCACGATCGCGACGATGAGGCGTTTCATCCTGTCATTCTCGGGTCTTGAGGACGGCGATGAGGTCGAGCCGGTCGATGCGCCGGCGCACGATCAGCCCGGAGACGAGGGCGGCGCCCACGACGACGAGGCTCGCATAGGCGAACACCTCGCGGTTGACGACGAGGGGCACGCGGTAGAGCTCGCTCTCGAAGCCCGCGGCCATGGCGACCGCGAACCCGTAGCCGATCAGCCAGCCGAGCGGCTGGGCGAGCAGCACCAGGATGGCGAGCTCGGAGAGCAGGATCCAGGAGATCTCGGCCCTGGTGAAGCCGAGCACGCGCAGCGAGGCGAGCTCGCGGCCCTGCTCGGAGAGCGAGATGCGCGCGAAGTTGTAGACGACGCCGAAGGCGATGATCGCGGCGAGCCCAGCGTAGATCGAGACCATCATGAGGAGGTTCTGCGCCAGCGTCTCGCGGAACTTGGCGAGCGACACGCGCTGGAGCGCGACGAAGCTCGCCGCCGGGATGGCCTTGAGCGCGCCGAACAAATCCTCCCGCCGCGTCTCGTCGAGGGAGAGGTGGACGCCGGAGACGAGCGCTCCCTCGCGCATCAGCCGGTTGACGGTGGCGATGTCGGCGTAGGCCATCAGGCCGAGATAGCCCTCGACCACCATGGCCACGGGCATCGTCACCGTGCGCCGGTCGCCGGCCATCAGCTCGACCTCGACGATGTCGCCGGTCTCCACCCGAAGGATGGCGGCGAGCTGGTCGGAGAGGGCGAGCCCGGTCTCGGGCATGCGCACGGGGGAGAGGTCGCTGCCCAGCACGCGGCTGAGGTCCGCATCGTCCGGCTTGCCGGTGATGGCGACGCGCCGCTCGATGGTCGCCGCGCGGATCTTCACCGGCACGGCGCGGTAGGGCTCGGCCGCCATGACCCCGGGCAGCCGGGCGATCTCCTGGACGGCGGAGGCCTCGCGCTCGCCGACGAAGGTGATCGTCGCGTCCTGCCGGTCGGAGCGGTGGAACTGCACGTCGATCATGAACTCGATCGAGCCGAAGGACCAGAACGAGCCGACCAGGATCGCGGTGGCGAGCGCGATGCCGACGAGCCCGCCGAGCGAGCGGCCGGGATAGCGCACGAGGTGGCGCACGGTCATGACGCCCGACTGCGGCATGCGCAGCGCCGCGTGCAGGCGATCGAGCAGCGTGCGCTGGTAGCGCGCCGGCGCCGGCGGCGTCATCGCCACCGCCGGCGCGAGCCGCACCACGCCGGTCACCGCCTTGAGCGCGCCGACGATCGCGGCCGCGAGCGTGACGCCGATCGCCACGAGGTAGACGGACGGGCTCATCTGGAAGATGAGGAACGGAAAGTGGAAGAAGTCGCCGTACATCCGCGTCAGCGACGTCCCGAGCCACGTCCCCGCCGCCGAGCCGAGCGCCGCGCCGATCAGCGCGATCGCGGCGACGAACTTCAGATAGTGCATGCCGACGGCGAGGTTGGAGTAGCCCAGCGCCTTGAGGAGCCCGATCTGCTCGCGCTCCAGCGTGATCAACCGCGCCAGCGTCATGTTGACGAGGAAGGCGGCCACGACGAGGAAGATCGGCGGCAGGATGCGGCTCATGGCCTGGAGCTGGGTCAGCTCCGCGTCGAGGAAGGCGTGGGAGAGCTGGTCCTTGCGCCCGTGCGCGCCCTCGCCGCCGTAGGGTGCGAGGATGCGGTCGATCTCCTCGATCACGGCGCTCTCGGAGGCGCCGCGCAGAAGGCGCACGCGCAGGTCGGAGAAGGCGCCCTCGAGGTCCCAGGCGGCGGCGAGCGCCGCGCGCGACATCCACACGACGCCGAAACGTCGGTCGTCCGGCATCAGGTCCCAGGGCCCGAGCGCGTAGACGAACTCGGGCGAGAGCGCGGTGCCGACGACGGTGAGCTCGCGCTTCACGCCGTTGAGGATCGCCGAGAAGGTCGAGCCGATCTCGTAGCCGTGCGCCTGCGCGAAGGGCTCCGAGACGACCACCTCCCGCGTCGCGCCCGGCAGCGGCGTGCGGCCGGAGCGCAGGGTGATCAGGTCGAGCGCCTGCTCGCCGAGATCGGGCAGCGAGACGAAGATCGCCGACGCCGGCTCGGGAATGTCCGGCAGGTCGAGGAGCGCGATCTTGCCCACCCGCGTCTCCACCGCGCCGACGCCGTCGATCTCGGCGATGCGCGCCGCGACGCGCTCGGGGGCGCGTGTGACGCTGGCGAAGACGTCGGAGAAGCGGTTGCGCTCGTAGTAGGCCGCGCGCGTCTCCGACAGGGAGGCGTGGGCGCCCACGCCGAGGATCAGCGTCGCGACGCCCGCCGCCATGACAAGCGCGATCGCCAGCGCCTGCGGCCACAGCCGCACGAGGTCCCGCAGGAGCTTGCGGTCGAGGGCGCTCATCGAGGTTCGCTCCCGCTCACCAGCTGATCTCCTCGGGCCGCAGCCGCGCGGCGTTCGTCTCCACCGCCTGGATGCGTCCGTCGGCGAAGCGCACGACACGGTGGGCGATCGCGGCGATGCCGGCATTGTGGGTGATCACGAGGGTCGTCGCCCCGAAGGACTCGTTCACCCGCGTGAGCGCCTCGAGCACCTTCACGCCGGTCTTCGAGTCGAGCGCGCCCGTCGGCTCGTCGCAGAGCAGCACCTCGGGGCGCTTGGCGATGGCGCGGGCGATGGCGACGCGCTGCTGCTCGCCGCCGGAGAGCTGTGCGGGGAAGTGGTCCATCCGGTCGCCGAGCCCGACGATGTCGAGCGCCTCCTCGGCGCGCATGGGCGCGCGGGCGATCTCGGTGACGAGCCGCACGTTCTCGCGCGCCGAGAGGCTCGGCACGAGGTTGTAGAATTGGAAGACGAAGCCGACGTGGTCCCGCCGGTAGGCGGTGAGCGCCGCGTCGCTGGAGCGGGCGAGGTCCCGGTCCTGGAACCAGGCTTCCCCGGAGGTCGGGCGGTCGAGGCCGCCGATGATGTTGAGGAAGGTCGACTTGCCGGAGCCCGAGGGGCCGAGCAGCACCACGAGCTCGCCGGCCCGCGCCTCGAAATCCACCCCGCGCAGGGCATGCACCTCGACCTCGCCCGTGCGGTAGACCTTGGCGAGCGCGCGGGTGCGAAAGACGAGCGGGGGAGCGGTCTCGACGTTCATGAATGGCGAGAAATACCGCTTTACGGGGTTTCGCAATGATCCTGATCAATGCGAGGGGCGCTTCTCGCGCGTTTCTCGCGCTTTTCTCCTGAAATCACAGTTTCGCCGTTTTCGCGCCCCGAGCGCGCCCCGATGGGCTGCGATCAATCATCATGCCTCGCTGGTTCGTGGTCTCGGTCTACCGGACACGTCAGCCCCCCAGCCCCCCGGTTCATCGGGGTCACGAACGCAAACAGTCAGAGGCGGGCCGTCCTTCGGGACGGCCCAATTTTTTTGTGCACCGAGCCGATGGCATTCCAAGCTCCGGCAGGGCGCGTGGCCCGGCGCCGGCGCCGAGGACGTCGTCCAGGGGGATCGGCGGTCGTCCAAGCAGGCGCGAGACGCCGTCGTGGACATCCGCGTACGCGCCCTCGGCGATCGACGACGCCAGGCTCGAGAACGCATGAGGCCAGGGTGCCGGGTGCTCCCTTAGGAGCTGCACGAGGTAGTCGGGCCGGGGGAGCGGGGCGTAGGTGGTCGGCCGGCTCCAGCACCGCGTCGCCATCGCCGCGAGGCCGTGACCGCTCAACGCCGCTGGGCCGGTCAGGACCAGGCGTCTTCCCGCGAAGTCGGGCCGCCGGACGAGCGCCGCCGCGCAGGCCGCGACGTCGGCGCGAGACACCGGCGCCATCTCGGCCTCGCCGAACGGTGCGTCCAGGCGACCACTGGCCAGCGCGGGACGGAGATACCGATCCCGGACGAACTCCGAGTAGAGGTTGCATCGCAGCAGCCCCGCCGGCACCGCGCTCTCGCGCAGGCGATCCTCCGCATCGCGATAGACCGGGGCGAAGTAGAACGGCGAGGTGTCCGCCGTGTCGACGATGGTGACGAAGACGACGAAGCCGACGCGCGAACGGCGCAGGGCCTCCACGACGGCCGCGTGCTGCGCGACGACGCGCAACGCGTCCCCGTCGCTCGGGACGAAGACGACGCGTTCGACATCCGCGAGTGCCGCGTCGAGACTGGACGGCGTCTCGTAGTCCGCGATCCGGACGGACACGCCCACAGGCAGGCACGCGGACGCCTTGGCGGGGTCGCGGGCCAGGGCGACGACGCGTTCTCCCGCATCGCGAAGGGCCGCGACCACGGCGCGGCCGACGTTGCCGGTGGCACCGGTCACGAGGATCACCCGCATTCTCCCCTCGTCGCCGGCCCACGGCCCCGACCGTGTCGAGCATGAGTGACCGGGCCGAGCGTGTCCAGGCGCAGAGGCGGCGCCCGTGCCGTGTTCAATCGCCCTTCTGCCGGCCGTCCCGCTTCTCGAGCCGCAGCGCCTTGCGCCGGAGCGTCTCCATCAGCCGACGCCGCTCGAACACCGCGACCACGACGAGCGAGACGGCGAAGGGGATCAGCAGGTAGAGCACCCGGAACAGCACCAGGGCTGCGATCAGCTCGGCGTCCGGCACGTCCGGCATGGCGGCGACGAAGACGAGCTCGAACACGCCGAGCCCGCCCGGCGCGTGGGAGATCAGCGCCGCCGAGAACGAGGCCAGGAACACCGCCAGGACGACGAAGAAGCCGGGGTTCGCCTCCCACGGCAGCAGGAAGTAGACGATCGCCCCCGTGAAGAGCAGGTCGAGCGTCGAGGCGGCGAGCTGGCGCAGCGTCACCGCCGGGCGCGGGTATTCGAGGCGGAAGGCGCGCACCCGCAGCGGCGGCAGGCCCATCAGCGAGCCGATCAGGTAGAGCGCCACGAGCGCCACGAGCACGGCACCGATCGCCTGCGCCAGCGGCTCGATCTCCATGAAGCGCGGCAGCACGCCCGTGAGGCGCGCGAGCACGTGGGGCTCGAAGATCAGGACGAGGCCCGTCAGCAGCACGACGCCGAGCAGGAAGGTGAAGGTGCACAGCCCCACCAGGACCGCGATCTGGCTCGCGGTGAGCCCCCGGGAGGAATAGGCGCGGTAGCGCACCATCGCCCCCGAGAGCACGGAGGCGCCGATGTTGTGCGAGAGAGCGTAGGTGGTGAAGGAGGCCAGCGTGATGAACGTCCATGAGATGTGCGTCACGCCCAGATGCAGCAGCGCGATCCGGTCGTACCAGGCGAGCGCGGCGTAGCCGGCGATGGTGGCCGCCGCCGCGGCGGCGAGCTGCCAGGTCGCGATCGCGGCCATCGCGGCCAGGACGTCCTGCGCCGAGATCGACCGCAGCTCCTGGGCCAGCAGCCAGAACGAGAACGCCACCGCGACGAGGCCGACGACCGGCCAGACGTAGTCGAGAACGCGCTTCATCGGGAGCGCGCTCCCGGGCGGGGCTCCGCGTCGCGCGTCGAGGCCCCCCTCACAGCCCCTCGGCCTCGAGCCAGTCGACGAGGCGCCGGCCGAGCGTGTCCGCACAGACGTCGAGCATGGGGAAGTGGCCCGACGGATCGATCGTCTCGTGGCGGGCGGCATGGTAGAAGGCCGTGCGCAGCGTGCAGGCGCGCCAGACGAGCCGGTCCTGCGCCGCGCCGACGACGAGGGTCGGCAGGCGGGTGAGGAAGGCCGAGAGGATCGGGCCCGGCACGTTGGCGGCGCCGAGCGCGCGGGGCGCCTCGGGCGTCATCATCGCCGCGTAGCGCCGGGCACGGGCGGGCGGGAGGCCCTCCGAGAAGAGCAGCGTGCGCGCCTCCCCGGCGATCGCGCCCGCCGCCGCGGGCGCACCCGCCTGCGGCGTGGCCGCACCGAGGAAGGCGTCGAGCCACACGACCGGCTCGGTCAGCGCCGTGCGCAGGTTGACCGTGGCGAGCCCCTCGGGCGGGAGCGAGCAGACGAGAGCGAGGCCTCGCATCTGCGCGCGGCCGATCAGCCGCTGCGCGAGCAGCCCGCCGAGCGAGTGCGCGACGACGACGGGCGCCTGCGGCAAGCGCTCGAGCGCGAAGCGCACGTCGGCGAGATAGTCCTCGAGCGTGGTCTCGCGCAACCGCTCGCGCCCCTCCGAGCCGCCGTGGCCGCGTAGCGAGAGCGCCAGCGAGGTGCGCCCGCGCCGGGCGAGGAAGGGGCCGAGATGCTCCGCCCACATCCAGGCGCCGCCGAAGGCGCCGTGAATCAAGAGGAGCGGCGCGCCGACCCGCGGGCGCTCCGGCGCCGTCTCCACGAGCTCCAGCGCCGGCCCGTCGGGGCGCGCCACGACGCGCGTCTGCACGGTGTAGCCGCCCTGCGGGCCGCCGCGATCGGTGGGTGATGTCCGGCTCGACATGGCGCGTCGGCCCTCCGCGGGCCCAAGGCGGTGCTGCGCTGCACGGGAGATAGCGTGTCATCGGGGCGAAGTCACCAGGATGCTGTGCCCGATCGCGCGATCAGGCGAGGCCCGCGAGGCCCGCCATCAGCGGCCCCGCGAGCCAGAACACGCCGTGCGTGAAGGCGTGGGCGAGGATCGCGTGCTCCAGCGCGTAGCGCCAGTAGAGCCACCCGTAGAGCGTGCCGAGCAGCGCGTTGATCGCGACCGTGCGCACGACGAGGACGAGGTTCGGCTCGACGGACGCCGAGAGCGCCGGCAGGTGCCCCGCGCCGAAGACGAGGGCGACGACGACGATGACGCCCCACATCACCCCAGCCTGCAGTATCGCGGCGCGTCCGCGCGCCACCTTCAGCACGGCCCAGGCGAAGCCCGTCATCAGGCCGTAGCGCAGCATCAGCTCCTCCGTGATGCCACCGTAGAGCAGCGCCGAGAGCCGCGGTGCGAGCGCGAGATCCGACCCCGGCAGCCCGACGAAGGCCTCGGGCGCCGCGAGGCGGAAGACGACGTCGAGGACGAGCGCGGCGAGCGCGAGCGCGGCCGTCAGCGCGAGCGTGCCGACCACCGTGGGAAAGGAGACGAGCGGCGGCGCTTCGCCCCGCAGCCGCGCGGTGAGCCAGGAGCGCAGGCCGGCCTTCTCGGACAACGCGACGCCGATCGCCACCGCGATCGCGAGCAGCACCGCGGGCTGCGCCACCAGCAGGACGAGCAGCACGCCGTCGGACACCTCCGGCGCGCCCTCGACCGCACGCAGCCCGTCGAGGCCGATCCGCGCGGCCATGGCGAGGATGCCGAGGAAGCCCAGCGCGGACCAGGCGAGGAAGGGCAGTGCGAAGCGCATCGCGATGGACCGGGAGTGTCTAGGGAAGATGGGTCGCTCGGGCGCCGAGCGGCGTCGCCCGGCCCTCACCAACGGCGACGATGTCCGCTCGGTTCGCGAGCTCGTCGAAGAGGCTCCTGTCGGCGCCGGTGAGCCACACCTGCCCGCCGAGCCGCAGGAGCGCGTCGTAGAGAGCCGCGCGCCGGCGCGGGTCGAGATGGGCGGCGACCTCGTCGAGGAGGACGAGGGGCGCGATGCCCGTCATCGTCGCGACGAGACGCGCGTGCGCGAGCACGAGCCCGACGAGGAGCGCCTTCTGCTCACCGGTGGAGGCGAGGTGCGCGGGGATGTCCTTGGGGCCGTGGCGCACCGCGAGGTCGCTCGCCTGCGGGCCGACGAGCGTGCGCCCCGCCGCACGATCGCGCCCGCGCCCCTCGCGCAGCATCGCGCGATAGCGGTCCTCCGCGTCGACCGCGGGGAGCGCGGCGACGAGATCGTCGATCTCGCCCTCGAGGCCGAGCCGGGCGAAGGGGAAGGGCGAGGTGGGGTCCTGCGTCTCGGCGACGAGGCCGTCGAGCCGCCCCACGGTCTCGCGCCTCGCCGCTGCCACCGCGACGCCGAGCTCCGCCGCCTCGCGCTCGACGGCGTCGAGCCAGCGCGGCTCGCCGTGCTCCTCGAGCAGCCGGTTGCGGGTGCGCAGCGCCCGCTCCAGTGCCGAGACCCGCGCGCCGTGCTCGGCGTCGACCGCGAGCACCAGCCGGTCGAGGAATCGCCGCCGGTCGCCCGCCGGGCCGCGGAAGAGCGCGTCGAGATCGGGCGTGAGCCAGACGAGCCGCACGTGCTCGCCGAAGGCGGCGGGGGAAGAGGCCGGCGCGCCGTCGATCCGGCAGACGCGGGTGCGGCCCTCGCCGGCGCTGGTCGTCCCGGTTCCGAGCCGATGCGTGCCGAACGCGCTCTCCAGCGTGACGGATACGGTGAAGCCGGCGGTGCCGTGGCGGGCCATGGCGGCGAAGTCCGCGCGCCGCAGGCCGCGGCCCGGCGCGAACAGCGAGATCGCCTCGATCAGGTTGGTCTTGCCTGCGCCGTTCTCGCCGACGAGCGCCACGACGGCGGATCGCGGCGCCAGGTCGAGCGTCGCCCAGGAACGGAAATCCTGCAGGAGGAGCCGCGCCACGCGCGGGCCGGCTCCCGGCTCGTCGGTCATGCTCGTCTCGCTCCGGCGCCGCCCGCGCCGCGGAGCGGGGGGCGTGCCCTCACACGCGCATCGGCATCAGCACGTAGAGCGCCGGCGCGCCCTCCTTGTCCTGGATCAGCGTCGGCGAGCCGGGATCGGCGAGCTTGAAGAGCGCCGTGTCGCCGTCGAGCTGGCTCGTGATGTCGAGGAGGTAGCGGGCGTTGAAGCCGATGTCGAGCGGGCTCGCCTCGTACTCGACCTCGACCTCCTCCGTGGCCGACCCGGAATCCGGGTTGTTGACCGACAGCGTCACCCGCCCGTCGGCGATGGCGAGCTTCACCGCCCGGCCGCGCTCGGACGAAATGGTGGAGACACGGTCCACCGCCTTCGCGAACTGCTCGCGGTCGACGATGAGGGACTTGTCGTTGCCCGACGGGATCACGCGCTGGTAGTCCGGGAAGGTGCCGTCGATGAGCTTCGAGGTCAGCACCACCGAATCGAACGTCACCCGGATCTTCGCCGGCGACAGCTCGACGCGGATGAGCTCGCCGCCCTCCTCGACGAGCTTGAGGATCTCCGCGACCGCCTTGCGCGGCACGATCACGCCGGGCATGCCCGCGGCACCCTCGGGTGCGGGCATCTGGGCACGGGCGAGGCGGTGCCCGTCGGTGGCGACCGCGCGCAGCACGGTCTCGCCCTCGCTCTCGATGGCGTGGAAGTAGATGCCGTTGAGGTAGTAGCGCGTCTCCTCGGTGGAGATCGCGAACTGCGTCTTCTCGACGAGCTTGCGCAGGTCCCCCGGCTTCACCGCGAAGGAGACGCTCATCTCGCCGGCGGCCAGATCGGGGAAGTCGGTCTCCGGCAGCGTCTGGAGCGTGAACTTCGAGCGGCCCGAGCGCAGCACCATCTGCCCGGCCTCGCCGGTCGCCTCGAGAGAGACCTGCGCGCCGTCGGGCAGCTTGCGGACGATGTCGTAGATGACATGCGCCGGCACCGTGGTTGCGCCCGGTTGGGTGACGTCGGCGCGGATCGTCTCGGTCACCTCGATGTCCAGGTCCGTCGCCTTGAGGCCGAGACCCTCGCCGTCCGCACGCACGAGCACGTTCGAGAGGATCGGGATCGTCGAGCGCCGCTCGACGACGCGATGGACGTGACCCAGCGCCTTCAGCAGGGAGGCGCGCTCGACGGTGACCTTCATGGCGAAACCCGATTGTCGGCAATGGCCCGCACGCCGCCGACGGCGGTGCTGGCGCGGAAAGCAGGGAGCGCAGATTGGCGAAGCCGCCGCGTTAACGCAAGCGCCGCGATGGCGCGATGCACAGGCGCGACTGGACGAGCCGCGCCGTCTGGGACGGGCGATCGGGAACTCCCCTCGCCACGAGGGAGAGGGGGGGAGACCGGCGGCGGCCTTCATGCACGTCGACTGTCAACCTTCCAGCATCGCCAGCAGCGCCCGCGCTCCCGCCGCCAGGAAGGCGGCGTCCGACGCCGTCGCCACGAGGTCGAAGCCCTTGTGCTTGAACGCGACGGCGCGGGCGGCGTCGTAGGCGTAGATGCCGATGCGCTTGCCGGCGGCTCGGGTGCGCGCCAGCGCGTGGTCGAGCGCCGTGTCGACCGCCGCCGACGCGGGGGCGACGCCGGCACCGTCCGAGAGCGCGACCGAGAGGTCGGCGGGGCCGATGAAGACGCCGTCGAGCCCCTCGACCGCGAGGATCTCGTCGATCGCCTCGAGCGCGGCGCGTGTCTCGATCATGGCGAAGACGAGCGTCTCCGCATTGGCGCGGGCGAAGTAGCCCGGCGTGTCGAGCCCGGTCAGCGCGAGCGCCGTCGAGGGACCCCAGGACCGGCTGCCGACGGGTGGATACTTCGTGTGCGCGACGAGGGCGCGCGCGTCCGCGACCGAGCCGATCATCGGCGCGATGATTCCCGCCGCGCCGGCGTCGAGCAGGCGCGAGGCGGTGGCGAAGGCGCCGACGGGTACGCGCACGAGCGTGGGCTTGCCGCGCGCGGCGACGAGCGGGATCGTGCGCGCGGCGTCGGCGAATTCCACGAGCCCGTGCTGCATGTCGAGCGTGATCGCCTCGAACGCCTCCTGCGCCAGCAGCTGCGCGATCACCGGCTCCGGCAGGGCGCACCAGGCCGAGAGGACGGTGGATCCAGCACGCAGCCGCTCGGCGAGGCGGAACGGGGCGGGTGGGCTGTGGGGCACGGGTGCGTTCCTGCGGCGAGAGGTCGCGAAACCTAGCGCGTCCCGCGTGCGAAGTGAAAGGCGTGCCGATGTGTCGGCCGTATGCGCGTGCCTGCGCGGTCCCTCGCGAAGCTTTGACTTGCCCGCGCGGGGGTTAGAGCCGACCGTGCCGCCGAGCGAGAGAGGAGACGCCTCATGTTGATCAAGCGACCCCGCGGATGGGAGCTGCCCGAGAGCGCGGCGACGCCGGAGCGGGTCTGGCTCAGCCGGCGCAGCCTGATGCTCGGCGGCGCCGGGCTGATCGGCGCGGCGGCCCTGCCGCGCCTCGCCCGCGCGCAGGCCGGCGACCCGACCGTCGATCTCTACCCCGCCGCCCGCAACGACGGCTTCGTGCTCGATCGGCCGGTGACCGAGGAATCGATCGCCGCGAACTACAACAACTTCTACGAGTTCGGGTCCTCCAAGCGCGTCGCCGCTGCCGCGCAGGCGCTGCCGACGCGGCCCTGGACCGTCGTCGTCGACGGCATGGTGGAGCAGGAGCGGACGCTCGCGATCGACGACCTGATCCGCGCGATGACGCTCGAGGAGCGGCTCTACCGGCTGCGCTGCGTCGAGACCTGGGCGATGGCGGTGCCTTGGACGGGCTTTCCGCTGGCCGACCTCGTCGCGATGGCACGCCCGCTGTCCTCGGCACGCTACGTGCGGTTCGAGACCTTCACGAATCCCGACGTCGCCTCCGGCCAGCGGCAGAGCTGGTATCCGTGGCCTTATGTCGAGGGCGTGACGATCGAGGAGGCCACGAACGAGCTCGCCTTCCTCGTCACGGGCATCTACGGCAAGCCGCTGGCGAACCAGTTCGGCGCGCCGCTGCGCCTCGCTCTGCCCTGGAAGTACGGGTTCAAGTCGATCAAGTCGATCGTGCGCGTGACCTTCACGGACGAGCGTCCGGTGTCGTTCTGGGAGGAGCTCGCGCCTCAGGAATACGGCTTCTGGGCCAACGTGAACCCGGACGTGCCGCACCGCCGCTGGAGCCAGGCGCGGGAGAAGATGCTCGGCACGGACGAGGAATTTCCCACGCAGCTCTTCAACGGCTACGGCGAGTGGGTGGCGGGGCTCTATGCCGGCCTGGAGGACGAGCCGCTCTACATGTGAGTTGGAGAGGTTCGCCGTTTCGTTGGTGGCTCGCCACGGTGGCGTTCATGATGGGGATCCACGGAGGGATCCTCGTCATGACCGTCGTTTCGCTCGAAGCCGAGCCCGGGCGCCCTGCGGGCTTCTACATCGTCGCCGGGGATGCGATCGTCGGGGGGCCGTACGCGACCTACGCCGAGGCGGACGCCGCGTTGAAGGAGATGGTCGGCCCCACGCCGGGGCGGTGACACGCCCGAAAGAAAAAAGGCCGCTTCCGACATGCGGAAGCGGCCGTGAAGTTTGTCGAGCTTCGACTGGGAGTGTCGAAACCCTCCAGAGGGGAACGGCCGAAATGGAACACCGCCGGGAGGACTAGCGGCTCCATCACCTTCAGCCACTGCCGATATGGAGGGCACGGTGCCTTTTTGCAATGCACACCGATGAGACACACCCTTGCATCCGTTGCATGTCTCCCGCGGCAGATGGGCGCAACCCGCCCGCAAGGTGCAACGCTCCTGTTCCAAGGGTTGTCCTTCGGTAGGTTCCGCACGTCTCGCGGGGCATCAGTAGGCCCAGCGCTGCGCCTTCGAGACGAGGAAGTCGCGGAACACCTGCACGCGCGCGACCTGGCGCATCTCCTCCGCATAGACGAGGTACGAATCGAGCGAGGGCATCTCTACGTCGCGCAGGATCTGCTCCAGCCCGTTGTTCTGGTCGGCCACGTAGTCCGGCAGCACGGCGATGCCGGCGCCGCTCTCCACGGCGGTCTTCAGGCCGGAGATGTTGTTGATCACGCAGTGATAGGGCCGCGGGTTGCGCACGTCGCGCCCGGCGGTGGAGAGCCAGTGCACCGCGAGCAGGTAGGAAGGCTGGTCGCCGCCGAAGGCGAGGAGCCGATGCGAATCGAGATCCGCCAGCGTCTTGGGCTCGCCGAACTGCTTGATGTAGCTCGTCGAGGCGTAGATGTGGAAATGCACGGTGAAGAGCCGGCGCTGGATCAGGTCCGGCTGGGTGGGCTGGCGCAGGCGGATGGCGACGTCCGCCTCGCGCATGGCGAGATCGAGCTCCTCGTTGGAGAGGATGAGCTCCACGCGGATGTCCGGGTAGAGGTCGAAGAATTCCGGCAGGCGCTGGGTGAGCCACAGCGAGCCGAGGCCGACCGTCGTCGTCACCTTGAGATCGCCCGAGGGGCGCTCGGCGGTGTCGGTGAGGCGCGCGCGGGTGGTCTCGAGGCGCATCTTCATGTCGCGCGCGGCGCGGAAGAGCAGGTCGCCCTGCTCCGTGAGCAGGAGCCCGCGCGCATGGCGGTGGAACAGGGGCGCGCGCAGGTCGCGCTCGAGCGCGCTGATCTGGCGGCTCACCGCGGACTGGCTCAGCCCGAGATCCTCCCCGGCCCGCGTGAACGACCCCGCCTCCGCGACGGTGAAGAAGATCCTGATCTTGTCCCAATCCAACGCCACGCCCTCCGGCGGCCGCCGCCGGCCGTCGGCGCGGGGAAAACGGCTGCCCATTCGCGCGGCATTGTCACGATTCGGAAGCGCCGCCGCAAGAGGAGGCTTGCGTGTGGTGCATGGGATCGGGACAGGGGGTCGTCATCCCGGATGCCGAAGGCAGTCCGGGACCCAGAAACTCCGAAGCTCGGATGAGCGGCGTGCACACGCCGTGACGGGAAGGCCTTCATCGGCGTCGCGGGACGAGCGCCTTCCCGCGCACGCCGAGCGGAACACCTGCGGATCTCGGCCCCGGGCCCGCTTCACGCCCCGGGGTGTTGGGGTGGACGGTCCCCGACGGCATCGTTCGTGCCAAGCTGGAGCGTCGAAAGCATCAGCTGAGGAGACCGTCCAGATGAACGCTACCACGATCGGCCTCGACCTGGCCAAGTCGATCTTCCAGGCGCACGGCGTCGACGCGAGCGGCGCCGTGGTCGTGCAGCGCAGGCTCAAGCGCCAGCAGGTCGAGGGCTTCTTCCGACGCCTGCCGTCCACGACCGTCGGCTTGGAGGCGTGCGGCTCGGCGCACCACTGGGCTCGGGTGCTGACCGGGCTCGGGCACGAGGTGCGGATGATGCCGCTGCAATACGTGAAGCCCTACGTCATGCGCAACAAGACCGACGCGCGCGACGCCGCGGCGATCTGCGAGGCGGCGACGCGCCCGACCATGCGCTTCGTGCCGATCAAGACCGAGGCCCAGCAGGCCGGGCGCGGTCTCCACCGGGTGCGCGACCTCATGGTGCGTCAGCGCAGCCAGGCGATGCACGCGATCCGCGGCCTCGTCGCCGAGTTCGGCGTCGTGGATGCGAAGGGCGCGTCCGGCGGGGCGCGCCTGCGCGCGGCTATCCTCGCCGGCGAGATCGCCGTTCCCGAGCTCCTGCGCGAGGGGCTGGCGGTGCTCGCCAGGCAATGGGCCGCGCTCGACGAGGAGATCGAGCGGCTCGATCGACGCATCGCCGCCGAGGCGAAGGCCGACGCCACCGCGCGGCGGCTGATGGTCGTGCCCGGCATCGGGCCGATCACGGCGCATGCGATCGTCACCGGCGTCACCGACCCGCAGCGCTTCCGCTCGGCCCGAGGCTTCGCCGCCTGGCTCGGCCTCACGCCCAAGCAGACCTCGTCCGCCGACACGATCCGATCCGGATCGATCACGAAAGCCGGTGATCGCGGGCTCAGGCGCCTCTTCGTCCTCGGCGGCGCGAGCCTCGTCGCCTCCCGCAGGCGCGCGGCCCGCAGCGGCCCGGGCTCGGCCGCGGCGATGCGGTCCTCGCCCCTGACCTCGTGGCTCGACGCCCTGCTCGTGCGACGCAAGCCGAAGGTCGCGATCGTCGCCGCCGCCGCCAAGCTCGCCCGCATCGTCTGGGCGATGCTGACCAAGAACACCGACTTCCGCGCCGCTCCGATGCCCGCCTGAGGCGAGCACGGACACAGCGCTCCAGAGCTGCAAGGAGCCGAAGCGTAGAGATGGCGAAACAGGTCAGGACCCCAAGCCGAGACAATACCGTGCTGTCATCGCGGCTCGAACGCGTCGGGGTGTTCGGAACTCGGCTCGCGGATCCCATCTCGGCCGGCGGTCAGCGACGACCGCACAACGGAAATCGTACACATGACCGCTCCAGATCTCGCCAAATCCCGCTTCAGCACCCCTTGCGGAAAGGGGACCGTCCACACATGACAGCAACGCACTCAGATCGCCGCCGCCGGATCGCGCGTCTCGCCGTCTTCCCCGGGGACCTCCGCTCCGCGGCGGCGGCCGCGCAGGCCGTCGCGGCGCAGGCGTCGGCCGCCGTCGAGGAGGGCGTCGGCCAGCGCGCGGACGGGGGCGAGCATGCGCTCGGCGTCGCCCATGCGCTCCATCGTCCGCTCGCCGCGCTTCAGCTCGCGATCGAGCCGCGCCATGGTGCGGGCGAGGTCGACGCTGTCGTCGTCGTACCAGGTCTCCATCACGTTGGCGAAGACGAGCACCGCGCCCTGGATGCGCACGGGCCCGAGCGAATCCTCCGTCGGGATCCCGGCCGCCACCAGCATGAAGCGCTGGGAGTTGAGCGCCACGCGGTTGAGCGCGGCGAGCGTCAGCGGGTCGCGGCGCACCGCGACGTTGATGCGCCGGAGCGCCGTCTTGTAGGGGGTCAGCGCATCGATGCGGCGCATGTAGACGTCGAAGAGCCGCTCGCGCGCGGGCTCGTCGGCGAGCTCGTCGGTCGTGCCCTCGAGCACCTCGACGTCGATGCGGCGGGCGAATGCGGCGAGGACCGCGCCCTTGGAGGGGAAGGCCTCGCGGAAGCGCGCGAGCGAGATGTCCGCCGTCTCGACGATGTCGCCGATCTCGATGTCGTCCCAGGGGCGCTCTGCGGCGAGCGCCATCAGGGCGTCGATGATCGCCTCGCGGTCGGGCTTGTTCGCGGCGTCGGGCATCTCGTCCTCCTCGGGCTCGTTGCGCAAGATAACGCACGAGCCGCCGCATGGAAGCGTCGGGACGCCGCAGAATGCGCCTGCTGGCCCGTCACGGCCCCCGATCGATGCGAATCGTCTTCATCCGCGCGGTCTGACCGCGCACGATGGCGAGCGCCGAGCGTGGCAGGCCGAGCACCTCGGCGAGGAGCGCCACGACCGCGGCGTTGGCCTTGCCGTCCTCCGGCGCCGCGGTGACGGCGACGCGCAGAGCGAGGCTGCCGTCGGCGCTTCGCTCGGCCGTGATCCGCGCCGCGGACGCCCTGGGCGTGACGCGCACGACGAGCGTGTCCCCGACCTCGTCCGCCCAGGGCGCGCGGCGCTTGGCCATGTCGGGCCTCCCACGTGCGCGGGCGGTGGAGACTATGCGGTGCGGCATGCCTCACCCCCGCGCGGTCGTCGTCGGCCCCGTCCTGCCGCGCACCGCGACGTAGATCGCCGGGATGACGAGCACCGTCAACAGCGTGGACGAGATCAGCCCGAAGAGCAGCGAGATCGCGAGCCCCTGGAAGATCGGGTCGAACAGGATCACGCCCGCGCCGATCATCGCCGCCACCGCGGTGAGGAGGATCGGCTTGAAGCGCACCGCGCCCGCCTCGATCAGCACGTCGACGAGCGTCCGCTCGCCGGGGTCGGCGTGGCGGATGAAGTCGATCAGCAGGATCGAGTTGCGGACGATGATGCCGGCGAGCGCGATGAAGCCGATCATCGAGGTGGCCGAGAAGGGCGCGCCGAACAGCCAGTGCCCGAAGACGATGCCGATGAGCGTCAGCGGCACGGGGGTCAGCACCACGAGCGGGGCCTTGAACGAGCCGAACTGCGCGACGACGAGGATGTAGATCGCGAGCAGGGCCACGCCGAAGGCCGCGCCCATGTCGCGGAACGTGACGTAGGTCACCTCCCATTCCCCGTCCCAGAGCAGCACGGGGGCGCCGTCGTCCAGCGGCTGGCCGGCGTAGCGGATCGTGGGCTTCGGCAGATCGCTCCAGTCCATGGCGTCGAGGCGTGCCTCTACCGCCAGCATGCCGTAGAGCGGGGCCTCGAAGTCGCCGGCGAGCTCGGCCATCACCATCTCGGCCGGGCGCCCGTTGCGCCGGAAGACGGGGAAGGAGGCGCGCTCGGTGACGACCTCGACCACGTCGCCGAGCTCGACCACGCCGCGGTCGCCCGGGAGCAGGTTCGTCGGGATCGGCGTCGTCAGCGAGGCCTCCCCCACCTGCCGCTCGGCCTCGGGCCGCGCCAGCACGATCGGAATGGGCGCGCGCCCCTCGCCGCGATGCGAGTAGCCGACGACCTGCCGGCCGAAGAGCGCGCCGATCGTGTCGAAGACGTCGCGCTGCTCCACGCCGTGGAACTCGAGCGCGTCGTCGACGAGGGCGAGGCGCACGCGCTCCGGCGGCACGCCGAACGAATCGTCGACGTCGACGACGAAGGGCACCGCCTCGAAGGCCGCGCGCACCCGCGCCGCCACCGCGCGCCGGGTCTCGGCGTCCGGCCCGTAGATCTCCGCCAGCAGGGTCGCGAGGACCGGCGGGCCGGGGGGCGGCTCGACGACCTTCACGCTCGTGCCGGCGGGCACCGCGACGGCGGCGAGCCGCTCGCGGATCTCGAGCGCGATTGGATGGCTCGCGCGGTCGCGATGCTCCTTCGACGTGAGGTTGACCTGGATGTCGCCCATCTGCGGCTCGGCGCGGACGTAGGTGTGGCGCACGAGACCATTGAAGTCGAAGGGCGCGGCGGTCCCGGCATGGGTCTGCATGCCGACGATCTCGTCCATGCCGGCGAGCGCGTGCGCCAGCGCCGAGAGGACGCGGTTCGTCTCCTCCACGCTCGCGCCCTCGGGCAGGTCGACCACGACGGAGAGCGTCGACTTGTTGTCGAACGGGAGCAGCTTCACCGTGACGTCGCGGGTGTAGAACGGCGCGAGCGATACGACGGTGACGATGCCGACGAGCGCCAGGAAGACGATCGCCCGGGCGCGGCTCGCCAGCAGCGGCCGGGCGACCGCGGCGTATCCGCGCCCCAAGGCACCGCCATGGTGGGAGGCGCCGTGTTCCGCCGCGTCGTGGCCGCCGTCAAGCGCGCGGCCGAGCTTCACCATCAGCCAGGGCGTGACCATCACTGCGACGAAGAACGAGAAGATCATCGCCGCCGAGGCCACGGCGGGGATGGGACTCATGTAGGGACCCATCAGCCCCGACACGAACAGCATCGGGAGCAGAGCCGCCACCACGGTCAGCGTCGCCACGATGGTGGGGTTGCCCACCTCCGCCACCGCGTCGATCGCGGCTGTCGCCTTGGCGCGCCCGTCGCGCATGCCCCAGTGGCGGGCGATGTTCTCGATGACGACGATGGCGTCGTCGACGAGGATGCCGATGGCGAAGATCAGCGCGAACAGGCTCACGCGGTTGAGCGTGTACCCCATCAGGTTCGCGGCGAAGAGCGTGAGCAGGATCGTCACCGGGATGACGATCGCCACGACCAGCGCCTCGCGGACGCCGATCGCGAGCCCCACGAGCAGGATGATCGAGACGGTGGCGAGGCCCAGATGGAAGAGCAGCTCGTTCGCCTTCTCGTTCGCCGTCTCGCCGTAGTCGCGGGTGACGCGGACGGTGACGCCCTCCGGGATCAGGGTGCCCTCGAGGGCCTGGACCCGGTCGATGACGGCGTGGGCGATCTCGACGGCGTTGGCGCCCGGCCGCTTGGCGACCGCGAGCGAGACCGCCGGCGCGGCGGCGAGGGCGCCCGTCTCGTCGCGGGCGAGATCGAAGACGTACGTCTCCGCGGCATCGAAGGCGAATGCGACGTCGGCCACGTCGCGGACGTAGACGGGGCGGCCGTCTCGGGTCGTGACGAGGAGGTTGCCGATCTCGGCGGGGCTCGACAGCGTCTCGCCGGCGGCGAGGGCGAGCTGGTCCCCGTCGACGCGCACCCGGCCGACGGGGAAGGCGCGGTTCGCGCCCTCGAGCTTGGCGGTGAGCTGCTGGAGCGTGACGCCCATCGCGGCCAGCCGCGCGGGATCGGGCGCGACACGGATCTCGACCGGCCGCTCGCCGACGAGATAGGTGAGGCCGACGTCCTCGATCTTCGACACCTCGACGCGCACCTCGCGCGCGATCCGGGTGAGGTCGCCCGCCGTGAAGCGATCGGCGGCCTCCGGCTCGGGCGTCAGCGTGAGCACCACGATCGCGACGTCGTCGATGCCCCGCCCCACGATGAGCGGCTCGGGGATGCCGATGGGAATGCGGTCCATGTTGGCGCGCACCTTCTCGTGCACGCGCAGGATCGCGTCATCGGCATCGGTGCCGACCTCGAAGCGGGCCGTGACCATGGCGCCGTCGTCCATGGTCTGGGAATAGACGTGCTCGACGCCGTCGATCGACTTGACGATCGTCTCGAGCGGCTCGGTGACGAGCTTCACCGCGTCCTCCGCGCGCAGGCCCGCCGCCTGGAGGTGGATGTCCACCATCGGCACGGAGATCTGCGGCTCCTCCTCGCGCGGCAGCGTGACCAGCGCGACGAGGCCGAGCGCCAGCGAGGCGAGGAGAAGGAGCGGTGTCAGCGGCGAGCCGATGAACGCGCGGGTGAGGCCGCCCGCGATGCCGAGCGTCTGGGGCTTGATACTCATTGCACGACCTCGTCACCGGCACGCAGGCCGGACACGATCTCGACGGCGCCGTCGGGGAGGCGCTCGCCGAGGAGGACGACGACCTCGCGCGGCCCGTCCGGGCCCGCGAGGGTGACGAAATCGACGCCGCCGCGGGTCTCGACGGCGTCGAAGGGGAGGGCCAGCGTCTCGCGGGTGCCCACCGGCACCTGAACGAGCGTGCGCGCGCCGACGAAGAAGCCGCCGATGTCGGCGACCTCGAGATCGACCTGCACGTCCGCCTGCACGCGGCCGTTCTCGATCTGCGGGTAGACCTTGGCGATGACGCCCTCGCGCGCGCCCGCATCCGCGGCCCCTTCGCCGGCGATCGAGACGGTGGCGCCCTCCTCGAGCAGGTCCGCATGGCGCTCCGGCAGCGAGAGGCGCAAGAAGAGCCCGCCGCCGGCGATGGTGACGACGGTCTCGCCGGGCATGACGACGGAGCCCGGCGTCGCCGGCGCCGCGACGATGCGGCCGGCGATCGGCGCCACGACCGCGCCCTCCGCCGCCTGCTGGTCGAGCACCGCCCGCTCGGCCTCGGCCGCCGCGATCTGGTTCTCGACGACGCGGACCTGCGTGCTGAGCTGGTCGACCCGCTGCTGCGTGGAGACGCCGCGCGTGACGAGCTCCTCCGCCCGGCCGAGCTCGGTGCGGGCGTTGTCGAGCTCCGCCTGGAGCGCGCGCAGTCGCGCCTCCAGCGCGTCGCGCTGAAGCGCGATCTTCTCGTCGACGACGAGACCGATCCGTTGGCCGGCCGCGACGACGTCGCCCTCCTCGACGCCGCGCTCGACGAGGGTGCCGCCGATCCGTGCCCGCGCCGGCGCGCGCTGGCGCGCCTCTACGGTGCCGTAGACGGCCTTGGTCTCGACGACGGTGACCGGCTCGAGCGGCGCGGCGAGGGCGGGGACTCCGCCCGTCGCGGCGGCGAGAGCCAAGGCGAGCGCTACGGCGAGCGCCGCCACGGGCGGCGACGGGAGGAAGGGACGGTGCATGACGGGCCTCGACTCTCAGTAAGTTAGAAGGTCCTAATATAAGACGTCGGCTCGCCGTTCAAGTGCCGCAGGGTCCGTGTGAATGCGCAGCCGCTTGCCCGGCCCAGGGCGGTCCGCTATGCAGAGTGAGATAGCCGACTGAGTTTCAATCCGGGGGATTATCGGCGCCTCGGCGCCGTGCGGCACGACCGAGCGAAAGCCCAGGGCGGTCCATCGCCCCGCGTGCGGAGACGGGCTCCCACGCCTTTGGGGCGAGAGCCTCGCTCGGACGTACGGAGGATGAGCGAATGTCGCGGCTTCTGCCGCGCGTGCGCGTGTCCGTTACTCTGCAGGTGGTGCGGAAGGCGAGATGGACCCTCGCCTTCCGCCTGGCCATAGGCCTGGCCATAGGCAGGTAACGAAAGGAGGGGGGAGGGGAGACCCTCCCTCCTCACTCCGTCCTCAAGATAGCATATCCGTCGGCTGCCGCAACATGGCCCGCACGCGCGGCACCCTGCGCGGCGTGCGCGAGCGCGACCTTTCGCCCGCCGCGCGGCTCCGCTAGTCTCGACGGCTAGCGCACGTGCCCGGGAGCCTCTTCGCGCATGGTCGACATCGCCACCCGCGTCTACAATCACACCTGGAAGATCGATCCGATCGTCCGGTCCGTGCTCGACACCGACTTCTACAAGCTCCTGATGGCGCAGACGATCTTCCGTCGGCATCGGGACGTGCGGGTCACCTTCGGCATCCAGAACCGCACCACGTCGGTGCGCATCGCCGACCTCGTCGACGAGGGGGAGCTGCGCGAGCAGCTCGATCACGTGCGCTCGCTCTCGCTCACGCGCGGGGAATCCACGTGGCTGCGCGGCAACACGTTCTATGGCGTGCGGCAGATGTTCTCGCCGGACTTCATCGCCTGGCTCGAGGGCTTCCGCTTCCCGGACTACCATCTCGAGAAGCACGACGGGCAGTACGTCCTCACCTTCGAGGGGCCGTGGATCGAGACCACGATGTGGGAGATCCCGGCGCTGGCCATCCTCAACGAGCTGCGCTCGAAGGGGGTGACGCGCTCGATGGGCAAGTTCGAGCTCCAGGTGCTCTACGCCCGGGCGATGACGCGGGTGTGGGAGAAGATCCAGGCGTTGAAGCAGCTGCCGAACCTCTCGGTCGCCGATTTCGGCACGCGCCGGCGCCACGGCTTCCTGTGGCAGGACTGGTGCGTGCAGGCGATGACCGAAGGGCTCGGCGCCTCCTTCTCGGGCACCTCGAACTGCCTCATCGCCCTGCGGCGCGAGGTCGAGGCGGTGGGAACGAACGCCCACGAGCTGCCGATGGTCTACACCGCGCTGGCCGCAGAGGACGGCGAGGAGGCGATGGCGCTCGCGCCCTACGACGTCCTCGCCGACTGGATGCAGGATTACGGCGGCAACCTGCGCATCATCCTGCCCGACACCTACGGCACGACGCAGTTCCTGGCGAACGCCCCCGACTGGGTCGCGTCCTGGACGGGCATCCGCATCGACTCGAAGGAGCCGATCGAGGGCGGGGAGGAGGCGATCCGCTGGTGGGAGGCGCGCGGCCAGAATCCGCGCGAGAAGCTCGCCATCTTCTCCGACGGGCTCGACATCGAGCCGATCATCCGCATCCACAGGCGCTTCAACGGCCGCATGCGGCTCGGCTTCGGCTGGGGGACGCTCTTGACGAACGACTTCCGCGGCCTCGTCGCGGACGATCGGCTCGACCCGATCTCGATCGTCTGCAAGGTCGTGTCCGTGAACGGGCGCCCGGCGGTGAAGCTCTCCGACAACCCGACGAAGGCGATCGGCCCGCACGGGGAGGTAGAGCGCTACAGGCGCGTGTTCCACACCGAGCGGCAGGTGGCGCAGCCGGTGCTCGTCTAGGCACGGCTGCCGCTCAGCGCAGGCTCGCGAGTCGCGCGAGCAGGCCCTGGAGCGTCGAGAGCAGCGCCGCGAGCTCCGCCTGCAGGCCGGCGAGCTCGCCCGCGGCGGCCGCGCCTGCATTCGCGGCGCTGGGCATGCGCGCGACCGCCGACCCGATCCAGCCGAGCTTCTGCATCGCGTCCGTGAGCCGCGCGAGCATCATCGCCAGCCGCGCCGACGACCCCTGCGCGTCGGCCTCGCGGGCGATCACCGCGAGTTCCCCGGAGATCTGCGCGAGAACGCTCGCCAGATGACGGGCGGTGGCGAGCTCGATGCCCGAGATCATCGCGAGCAGTGCCGTGATCCGCGCGATCGTCGTGCGCGCGTCGGCGACGGCGCGCGCCGTGTGCGTGATCTCGGCGCCCGCGAACGCCGCCGAGAACCCGTGGGACGCCGCTGCCGGCCCACCCGCTCCGCGTTCCGAAACGCGTGCCCTCTCGAGATCATGCATGGCTTGCTCCCGTCCGTCTCCAGGAAACAATGTCGAAGCATGATGCATGCGCACCGATAATGCAAATCCGGTATACGAATTTCACTGCGTCTCGGGCGGGCGCCGCCGATGCGCTCGCGGCGCCGCGCCGCACCATTGCCTTGAACCAAGCGTCATCTCGTTGCGTAGACGCCTATCGAGTACACGCGGGGAGCCAATGGGAATGGACGTCCTGGTCGGGCGAATGGGACAAGGTGAAGCGACGTCGGCCACGCGAGGGCCGGCGGGCGATCCGCTGCCGCGGACGCTCGGGGCGCTCGCCGGCGGGCTCGCGGTGCTCATCGGTCTCGGCGCCGCGGTCTCGACGATCGCCGAACCGTCCGCGCCCGCGGTGACGACCGCGCTGGGGCTCTACGCGGTGGTCGCCACCGTCGTCGCGGCGCAGGTGCGTCCCTATCACCCGCACGCGCGCTTCGGCGCGGCGAACGGCGTCACGCTGGTGCGTGCGGCGATCAACTGCCTGCTCGCGGGCATGCTCGTCGACGTCGAGCGCCTGTCCGTCCCGGGCACGCCGCTCGGCCTCGTCGTCCTGGCGCTCGCGCTCGCCTCGCTCGCGCTCGACGGCTTCGACGGATTCTTCGCCCGGCGCCTGCGGCTCGAATCGCGCTTCGGCGCGCGCTTCGACGTCGAGGTCGACGGGCTGCTGCTGACGCTGCTCTCGGTCGCCGCCTGGCGGCTCGACAAGGCGGGCGCCTGGGTCCTCCTGATCGGGGCGACCTACTACCTCTTCCTCGTCGCCCGCCGCGTCCTGCCCTGGCTCGAGGGGCCGCTCGCGCCGTCGCTGCGGCGCAAGGCGGTGTGCGTGCTCCAGGGCGCGAGCCTGATCGTGCTGATGCTGCCGGTCGTCCAGCCGCCCGCGAGCCAGGCGATCGCGGCGGTGGCGCTGGCGGCGCTCGCCTGGTCCTTCGGCATCGACATCCGCGACCTCCATCGCGCGCACCGGCTCAGCGGCGCCGGCGCAGGCCCAAGAGGGCGAGGCCCGGGAGGCTCCCCGCGAGGCTCGTCAGGCCATACAGGATCGCGACCGCGAGGGCGTGGGACGCGTCGATCCCCGCCAGCGGGAGCAGAGCCGCCGCGGCGCCCTCGCGAACGCCCCAGCCGCCGATCGAGACGGGGATGAGCATCGCGGCGAGCACGAGCGGCGCGAGCGCGATCCAGGCCAGCGCCGGCAGCACGATTCCCAGCGCCGCGCCGGCCAGCGCGAAGACGCCGACGTAGCTCGCCACGATGGACAGCGAAAGCACCACCTGCGGCAGCCAAATCCCACGCTTCCAGAACACGCGGGCGATATCCGGCCCGAGGTCGGCGAGCGCCTCCCTCAGCGCGCGGGGCCCGATCCGGCTCGCGGCGACGACCGCGAGCGCGATCGCTGCCGCGACCGCGAAGGGGATCGCGATCAGGAGGCCGATCCCGTCGGGCGTGGCGCGCGAGAGCGCGAAGGGCGCGAGCGCGAGGCCCGTCGCGGCGACAGCGAAGAACACGACCTGCCCCGCCGCGCGCTCGAGCACGACCGAGCGCACCACCGGGCGCCAGCGCGGCGAGCCGTCGGCGTCGTGGTCGCGGTTGCGCACCGCGCGGATGGCGTCGCCGGCGACGCCGCCGGGCAGGACCTGGTTGAGGAAGCTCGCCACGTAGTATTCGCGCACGGCGGTCCCGAGCGTCAGCGGCACGCCGAGCCGCTTGGCGGTGATGCGCCAGCGCACGCCCGACAGCGCGATCTGCGCCTGGACGAGGACGAGGCCGAGCACGAGCGGCCCCGGCAGGGCACGCCCGAGCGCCGCGAGCGTCTCGCGCCCGTCGACGAGCCGGAACAGCAGCGCCATCAGCGCGACGAGCGCGAGCGCCCGCAGGCCCACCCGCACGCGCTTGTCCCGCAGGAGGCCCGCGAGACGCCCGCTGACGGACGCCTCGGAGGGGGCGCGGCGGGCGGTCGGCGGCTCGCTCGGCAGGTGCGTCGGGGAGGGATCGGCCATGGGGGAACGTGTCTCGTCAGGGCGGGAACGGGGACCTGGACGATGATACGGCCGATCCTCGTTGAATGATCTGTTTCGTCATGCTAGCGAGATGAAACACGTTGATCAGGAGCCGGCCGAGCCGGATCGTTGCGCATGATCTCTCCCCTCGACACCGCTCCCTCCACACGCGTCCTGCACCGGACGCTCTCGCATACCTATCCCGTCGCCGTCGCCGGGGAAGGGATCACCATCCGCGACCGCGACGGGCGCAGCTACATCGACGCGAGCGGCGGCGCGGCGGTTTCCTGCCTCGGCCACGGCCATCCCGAGGTGGGCGCGGCGATGAAGCGCCAGATCGACGCGCTCTCCTACGCCCACACGAGCTTCTTCACCACCGAGGTCGCCGAGGAACTCGCCGCCCTGCTGGTTGCCGGCGCGCCCGAAGGCCTCTCCCATACGTACTTCGTTTCGGGCGGATCGGAGGCGATGGAGGCTGCGCTGAAGATGGCGCGGCAGTATTTCGTCGAGACCGGCGAGCCGCAGCGGCGCGTCTTCGTCGCCCGGCGCCAGTCCTACCACGGCAACACGCTCGGTGCGCTCGCGGTGGGCGGCAACGAATGGCGTCGCGCCCAGTTCGCGCCGCTGCTGGTGGAGGCCCACCACGTCTCCCCCACCTACGCCTATCGCGACCGGCGCGCCGACGAGACCCTCGAGGCCTACGGCGCGCGCCTCGCCGACGAGCTCGAGGAGACGCTCGTGCGGATCGGCCCGCAGAGCGTCATCGGCTTCGTCGCCGAGACGGTGGGCGGTGCGACCGCGGGCGCGCTCGAGCCGCCGCCCGGCTACTTCGCCCGCGTGCGGGAGATCTGCGATCGTCACGGCGTGCTGCTGATCCTCGACGAGGTGATGTGCGGCATGGGCCGCACGGGGACGCTGCACGCCTGCGAGCAGGAGGGCGTCGCCCCGGACCTGATGGCGATCGCGAAGGGCATGGGCGGCGGCTACGCGCCGATCGGCGCGACGCTCGTCTCCGAGCGGATCGTGGGCGCCTTCGAGGCGGGCTCGGGCCTGTTCCAGCACGGCCACACCTATCTCGGCCACGCGGTCGCCTGTGCCGCCGCGCTCGCCGTGCAGACCATCATCGAGCGCGACGGGCTCCTCGCGAACGTGCGCGCCATGGGCGCGGCCCTGCGCGAGGACCTCGTGGCGCGGTTCGGGGTTCACCCGAACGTCGGGGACATCCGCGGGCGCGGCCTGTTCCAGGCGATCGAGCTCGTGGCCGACGGCGCGACGAAGGAGCCCTTCGATCCGGCGCGCCGGCTCCACGCCCGCATCAAGCGCGAGGCGATGGCGCGCGGGCTCATGGTCTATCCGATGGGCGGGACGATCGACGGCAGGCGGGGCGACCACGTGCTGCTGGCGCCGCCCTACATCGTTTCCCGCGCCGACGTGACGGAGATCGTCGACCGGCTCGGTGCGGCGGTCGACGCGGCGCTCGCGGGGTGACGCCCGCCCGGCCTCAGAAGCGCGGGCGACGCAGCGGAGGGACCGGCCGAGGGTCGGGCTCGGCGCGGTCCGAGAAGGGGTCGATGACGATGCCGATCGGGCCGAGCGGGTAGGGGTCCTCGCGCGCCACCTCGGCGCAGAAGGTCTGCGGCCCGACCGCATAGCGGCCGTCCGGTGCCGAGCGCGGCAGGACGATGGCGTAGCTCCAGGCCTCGCCGCCGCAGGCGCGCGGCGTCGTGACCGGCGCGTCGGCGCGGGCTGCCGGCGCGAGCGTCACGCCTGACAGCCCGAGCGCCGCCATGGCCGCGATGCGGCGGATGTTAACGAGCATCGGCATCGTTTCGTCCCGTTTCGGCACAGAGACGGTGGGATCGCTGCGGCTGCCGCAAGGTCCGTGCCCGCGGAGTCGCCGCAGGTCCGCGGCGATCGCTCCGAAAAACCCGCCGAAACGGAACAATTCGACGGATCGCCTTCACGGGGCCGCATGGGGGGCGGGGCTAGGGTCGTGCCCGTCAACGAGGGCTGATTCGGTTCGATGATTCCCACCGTCCATACGAGCGACATACGCGATCACGCCACCGCCCCCGAGGCCGGCGCGATCCTCGATGCCTTCGCGGAGCTCGCCGGCGAAGACGGGCGCGCGCCCGTCGACGCGCTGTTCGCGCGCCTCGACGAGGCGGTGGCGAGCGGTATCGAGCTGCTCGAGCCATGGGGCGAGGACGATTGGTTCTACCTGCGCTACGGCCCCGCGGTGACCGCGACCTACGGCCTCGACATGGCCGGGCGGCTCGTCTCGGAGATGCCCGAGCCCTCCGCCCAGGCCTATCGCGAGCTGCTCCACCGGGTGCGGCGGGAGCGCAAGCCGATGCTCGCCGTGCTGCAGTCCCTCGCGGTCCAGCGCGTGCGCTCCTGGGAGAAGCTGATCCTGCCGTGCAAGGCGCCGTGCGGTGCCGACCGCATCGCCACCTTCGTCACCGCGCGGCTCTCGCGCGAGGACCTGCTCACCGCCGTGCTCGAGGCCTCTCAGGACGGCATCATGAGCGTGCGCGCCGTGCGCGACCCGCAGGGGCGGGTCGTCGACGCGGTGATCGTCACGGCGAACCAGCAGGCGTCCGAGTATTCCGGGCATCCGGTGTGGCGGCTCGTGCACGGTTCCTTCAAGGCGCTCTTCCCGGGCCTGGTCGCGCGGCGCGTCTGGGACCGCTGCGTGCGGGTGATCGAGGAGCGCGCCACCGAGCGCTTCGAGATCAACATCTCGCACCGGCGTCTCGACACCTGGCTGCGGGTGACGATCGTGCCGCTCGACGACGGCTTCGTGATCTCGTTCTGCGACGTCACCGACCTGAAATACGCGCTGATCGAGGCGGAGTGCTCGCGCGAGGAGCTCGCCGCCGAGATCGAGCAGCGCCTCGCGCTCGAGCAGGAGCTGCGCCGGCTGTCGCACACCGACGAGCTGACGCAGGCGCTCAACCGCCGTGGCTTCGACGCGGCGCTGCGCCGCGAGATCGCGCTCGCGGGGCGCTACCAGCGCCCGTTCTCGATCGTCGCCGTCGACATCGACCATTTCAAGCGCATCAACGACGTGCACGGTCACGCCGCCGGCGACCGCGTGCTCGGCGCCGTCGCCGAGCTGCTGCGCTCCGCGGTGCGCGCGGACGCGGACGTCATCGGCCGCATCGGCGGCGAGGAGTTCGTGCTGCTCCTGCCCTCCACCCGCAAGGAGGGCGCCATGGCGCTCGCCGAGCGAATCCGCGAGCGGCTCGCGGCGCAGAGCTTCGAGGTCGCCGGCGAGCGGATCTCCGTCTCGGCGAGCTTCGGCGTCGCGGAAGGCGCGCCGGAGGCGGGCGAGGATGCGGTCATGCGCGCCGCCGACGCCGCGCTCTACGCGGCGAAGCGCTCGGGCCGCAACCGCGTCTGCCTCGCGCGCCCGCCGGCGGAGATTGTGCGCCCGCAGCTGGCGAGCTGAGCCGTCGGCCGCTCGCCTCTTGAACCCCGGCCCCTCCCGGTCCAAACCTGTCGGCCAGGACACGGCAGACGACAACGACCGGGGACCGGAGACCATGGACGTGGACGGCGCGCAGGGGACGAGCGGTGCCGAGGCGCTCGCGCGCATGCTGCAGGCCCACGGGGCCGGGCCCATCTTCATTCCAGGCGGGCTCTCCCGCGATCCGCTCGACCGCGCGATCGCCGCGCTCGGCCTCGCCTACGCGCCCATCGTCGACGCCCGGGCCGCCGCCTTCGCGGCGGACGCCTATGCCGAGGCCTCGGGGCGCGTCGGGCTCCTGATGCTGCCGCGCGGCGCGGACGCGGGCGAGCTCGCCTGCGGCCTGCGCGCCGCGCGGGACGCCGGCTCCCCCGTGATCGCGCTCCTGCCCGAGCCGGACGCCGTCTGCGCCGGCATGCTCGCCGCGACCGCCAAGGAGGTTCTGCGCCTCGCCGCCGCTGCCGAGATACCCACCCTGGTGCGCCGCGCCTTCATCGCGGCGACGACCGGGCGGCCGGGCCCCGTCGCCCTCGTCCTCCCCGCCGCCGCGCTGTCCGAGGTCGCCACCTTCGAGCCGGCCGATCTCGTCGAGCACGGCCGCTTCGAGTCCGCGTCCGCCCTGCGCGCACGCCCCGACCTCGAGGCGCTGAACGAGGCGGCCGAGCGGCTCGCCGCCGCCGAGCGCCCGCTCGTGCTGGCGGGCCCGGACGTGCACGTCTCGCGCGCCGCCAAGGCGCTGCAGGACCTCGCCGAGACCCACGCGCTGCCCGTCGCCCACACGGCGGGCGGCAACGGCGCCGTCGCCTGCGCGACGGACGTCGCCGCCGGCCTCGTCGCGCCGGGCTCGGCGGCGGCGCGCGCGCTCGCGGAGGCCGACGTCGTGCTCGCCATCGGCGGTGCGCTCGACGAGCTCGCGGCGGACGCACCGGACCTGCTCGGGTTTCCCGCCGAGGTCGTCGCGCTCGAGGCGCGGGCGGAGGCGATCGGGCGGACGCGGGCGGTTTCCGTCCCGCTCTGGAGCGATCCGCGTTCGGGGATCGAGTCGCTGGCCCACTTGCTCGAGAAGCGCGGCGCCGAGCCCTCGCCGGCCCGGGCGGAACGGGCCCGCGCGATCGCGAACGCCGCGCAGTCGGAGCGCCGCGCGGCGGCGGAGCGCGTGCGGGGCGAGCCGGCCGAGACGATCTCGCGGGCGCGGATCGTGGCGATGCTCGACGCCTACATGCCCGCCGACGGTCTCCTGCTCGTCGATCCCGGCGCGGAGGGGCCGGCGGCGCACGCGGGCTTCGCGGTGAAGCGTTGCGGGCGTGGGATCATCGCGGCGCGCGACCCCGCGGCCGAGGGCTCCGCCTTCGCCGCCGCGATCGGCGCCGCCCTCGCCGCGCCGGGCCGCGTCGTCGTGGCGCTCGCGAGC
>NZ_JBQTCJ010000025.1:0-56460 GCF_052380005.1 Salinarimonas sp. NSM | reverse complement strand
GCCTCGGCCCGTGCGCGAGCCGGCTCTTCCTCGGCGGCGGCCTCCCGCGCGACCGCGTCCGTCCGGGGGGCAGCGTCCGTCTCGCGGGCCGAGCGCACCGCGGCCCGCAGGGCGTCGAGCTCGTCCGCGAGGGCATCGCGGCGCGCCTGCAGGTCGGCGAGCTCCGTGCCGAGGCCGTCGCGGCGCTCCTCGGCGGCGGCGAGCGCGGTGCGCGCGCCTGCGAGCCTGTCCTCGAGGCCCTGCAGGTGGCGCTGCGCCTCGTCGCGGGCGGCGTCGAGGTCCGCACGCGCGCCCTGCGCCTCCTCGCGCACCGTGCGCAGGTCCTCCCGCGTGGTGCGGAGCTCCTCCTGCATCGCGCGGATCTCCTCCTGCGCCGTGCGGGTCGCCTCGCGGGCCGCATCCGCCTCCGCGGCCGCGCCCGCGGCCTCGGCGATGCGCGCCGCGCTCTCCGCCAGCGCCGCGTCGCGGGCGCGCTGGGCGTCCGCGACCTGGCGCTCCAGGCGGACGATGTCGTCGCGCAGGGCGAGGACGCGATCCTCCAGCACGCGCACGGCCTGGGCGCGGGCGCGCTGCGCCTCCTCCGCCGCGTCAGGCTCCGCCCCCGGCACGAGCTCGGCGGCCCGCGCCTCGGCGAGCCGCAGCACGCCGCCGGTCTCGCGCGGATCGGCGATGGTCGCGTCTCGGCCGCCGAGGTCCCGACGAATCGCGTCGGGCGACGTCGCGACGAACGAGTCGGCCGGCGTGGGCACACCGGCGAGATTGTCGTTCGGCGCGATCACCTGGCGCAGCATCGCGTTCTCGGCCTCGAGGCGCTCGAGCGCCGCCGCCGCCTGCGTGCGGTGGCCGGCGTCGAGCCACATCGCGTAGAACGCCGCACCCCAGCCCAGCGCGGCGAAGGCGGCGAGCACGAGCAGCACGGCGCGGGCGCTCCCCACCGCGTCCCCGATCCCGCCCCGGCGGGCCTGTCGGTCCCCGTACGCCATCGCCTCACCCGATTCCGAGCCGCTCGCGCCTTGCAGAGCGACATGAATGCGGCACATCTAAGTAAGGAAGCCTTATCGTTCGGTTCAAGTCGGGAGGACGCCGATGGCCCGGGTCGCCAGGAAGCGCATGACGCAGACATGGCGCGATGCCGTGGCCGCGCAGGCCGGGCCGGATGCCGCGGTGGTCGTCGCCGCCTTCGATTCGGCGCTCGCGGCGGGCCGCGCCGAGCACGTCGCCGCCTACGAGGCGCTCGCCGCCCACGGGCGCCTCGACGACGTCGACCTGCCCGGCGACCCGAGCCGCTCCCTGGCGGAGGCCGAGGAGGCGCAGATCGCGCCCGACGACGAAGGCTAGAACCGGTCGGCCCGGAACCAGTAGGGATCGGCGCAGGGCACCGCGTCCGTCATCAGCTCGGCGAGGAGCCGGCCGGTGACAGGCCCGAGCGTGAAGCCGTGGTGGTTGTGGCCGAAGGCGAACCAGAGGCCGCGGTGCCTCGGCGCCGGGCCGATGACCGGGCGCATGTCCGGCAGGCAGGGCCGCGCGCCGAGCCAAGGCTTCTCCTCGGCCCGCGTGCCGAGCGGGAAGATCTCGCGCGCGAGCGGCTCGGCGCGGTCGACCTGCACGGGCGTCGGCGGCGCGTCGCGATGGGCGAACTCGGCGCCCGTCGTCATGCGCACGCCCCGCGTCATCGGCGCGAGGACGAAGCCGGCATCCGTGTCGAAGACCGGATGGTTGAGGACCGCGTTGCCCTGCGGCTTGTAGTGCATGTGGTAGCCGCGCTTCACCGCGAGCGGGATCGCGTAGCCGAGCGGCTTGAACACGTCGTCCGACCACGGCCCGAGCGCGATCACCGCCTCCGCAGCGGACAGCCGCCCGCCCTCGGTCTGCACCGAGAACCCGCCGCCCTCGGGCCCGAAGCTGCGCGCGTCGCCGTGCACGAAGCGCCCGCCGCGCTGGAGGAAGAGCCGCGCGTAGCCCTTCGCGACCGCGCTCGGGTCGGGCACCGTCGCGGGGTCGAGCCAGTGGATGCCGCCGATGATCACGTCGGAGAGGTGCGGCTCGCGGTCGTGCACCTGCGCCTGGTCGAGCACGTCGTAGGCGATGCCGAATGGCTTCGTCGCCTCCGCCTCGCGCAGGGCCTTGTCGAAGGTGCGCTGGGAGCGGAAGCCCTTGATCCAGCCGGTCTTGCGCAGCAGCGGCGCGATCCCGGCGTCGTTCATCAGCTTCTCGTGCTCGGTGACGCACAGCTCGATGAGCGGCAGCATGGCCCGCGTCGCCTCGGCGAGGCCGCGCTTGGAGGAGGCGCGCCAGTAGCGGGCGAGCCAGGGCGCGATTCGCGGCAGGTGGGCGAGATGGTAGTGCGCCTCCGTCGAGCGGTTGAGGCCGTAGCGCACGAGCTTGGCGGGGTCGCGCGGGAACGCGTAGGGCACGATCGAGGCGCGCTCGATCAGCCCGGCGTTGCCGTAGCTCGTCTCCTCGCCGGCCTCGCGCCGGTCGACGAGCGCGACCGAGCGCCCCCGCGCCTGGAGATGCAGCGCGACCGACACGCCGACGATTCCCGCCCCGAGGACCACCACATCCGCACGCATGGATACCGAACCTCGCCCGTGTCCTTCCCGCGCCGTCCGGGTTAAGCCAATTCCGGCCGTCCCGCCATGCCCCCGCGCGCGAAAGCCGCCGTGCGAGGGCGCGTCGCCGGCCGCGAGACGTCATCTCGAGGAGCATCGACCGCCGTGCGTTCCCTCCCCGCCCCGCTCGCCGATCCCCTCGCCTTCGTCGGGCGATGGGGCACGCAGGGGTTCGCGCTCTCGATCTTCGTCGGGCTCGCCCTGCCGCAGTTCGCCGCCGCCGCGCGCCCGCTTCTGGGCCTGACGATCTTCGCCTTCCTCACGATCACCTTCGCGCGCGTCGATCTCGCGGCGCTCGCCGCGCTCGTGCGTCGCCCCGCCCGCATCGGCCTCTCCGCCGCCTGGCTCGTCGCCGCGCCGCCCCTCGTGGCGCTCGCGATCCTCGCGGTCGCGGGGCGCGAGGCGCTCGGGCCCGGGATCGTGCTCGGTCTCGCGCTCTGGGCCGCCGCGCCGCCGATCCTGTCCTCGCCGGCGGTGGCGATGATGCTGAACCTCCCGCCGACGCTCCTCGTGTGCGTGGTCCTGCTCACCACCATGCTCGCGCCGCTGGTCTCGCCGCTCCTCGTCGAGCGGATCGCCGGCGCGGCGGTGGACCTCGACGTGCGCGCCCTCGTCGAGCGCCTCGCGCTGCTGGTCGGCGGCGCGCTCGCGGCCGGCGCGGCTCTGCGCGCGAGCCTCGGCACCGAGCGCATCCGCCGCCACAAGGCGCGCTTCGACGGGCTCGGCGTCCTGTTCTACGCGCTCTTCGCGGTGGCCGCGATGGACGGCGTGCTCGCGGCCATGCTGGACCGCCCCGCCTTCGTCGCCGGCGTGCTCGCGCTCGTCTTCGGCCTCTCTGCGGTGGGCTTCGCCACGAGCCTGCTGGCCCTGCGCATGCTCCCGTCCGCGGAGCGCTTCGTGCTCGGCTACGCCACGGGCCAGCGCAACATCGGCGTCCTCGTCGCGGCGCTGGGCGCGGCGACGCCGGGGGACACGTTCCTGTTCTTCGCGCTGGCGCAATTCCCGATCTACCTGATGCCGCAGATCGTGAAGCCGGTGGCGGGGCGGCTGGTCGCCCGTCAAGACGCCGTTGCGCCCGCCCCGCCCCCGTGATAGCGCCGGGCGCATGACGCGCGACCTCCTCATCGCCCCCTCCATCCTCTCCGCCGATTTCGGCGCGCTGCGCGCCGAGGTGGCCGCGGTCGCCGAGGCCGGGGGGGACTGGATCCACATCGACGTGATGGACGGGCACTTCGTGCCCAACCTCACCTTCGGCCCCGTCGTCGTGCAGGCGATCCGCCCGGCGACCGCCAAGGTGTTCGACGTCCACCTGATGATCGCGCCCGCCGACCCCTACCTGTCCGCATTCGCGGAGGCGGGTGCGGACGTGATCACCGTGCACGTCGAGGCCGGACCGCACGTGCACCGCTCGCTCCAGGCGATCCGCGGCCTCGGCAAGAAGGCGGGCGTCGCGCTCAACCCGGGCACCCCGGCCGAAGCTATCGCGCCGCTCCTCGACGACGTCGACCTCGTGCTGGCGATGACCGTGAACCCCGGCTTCGGCGGGCAGGCCTTCATCGCCCCCGTGGTCGAGAAGGTGCGCCGTATCAAGGAGATGGTCGGGGATCGCGAGATCGCGATCGAGGTCGACGGGGGCGTGACGCCGCAGACGGCGCCGCTCGTCGCGGCGGCGGGCGCGAACGTGCTCGTCGCGGGCTCCGCCGCCTTCAGGGGCGGCCCCTCCGCCTATGCCGGCAACATCGCCGCGATCCGCGCCGCCGCGGCGGGTGCGCGCGGGTGACCGTGGCCGCGCTCGGCTCGGCCTTCGCGAGAGGCCTCGGCCTCGCCCTCGGCACCGCGGCGATCGTCGCCCTGCGCATCGTCGAGCGCGACGAGGCGCTCTCGCCGCGGACCACCCTCGTGATCGCGCTCTTCGGCGCCGCAGGCCTGCTCGCCGGCGTCGCCGCGACACTGCTCCTGCGCCGCCTCGCGCCCGCAGGCGCCATCCGGCGATCGGCGCTCGCCGCCCTCGCGGGACTCGTGCTCGTGCCCGGCGTCGCCTTCGTGCTGTTCGCGATCGACCGCAACGCCATGGACGTCGTCTGGTCCTTCCGCGAGGACGGGCTTCTCTCGACGCTGCGCCATGCCGTGATCGGGCTGACGATCGACGCCGCCGGCGCCTTCGCCGTCACGGCGCGCCCCTACCTGCTGCCCTGGCCGCTCGCGGCGATCGCGGCCTGCGCGATGCTGACGACGGTCGCCCCCGCCCGGCGACCCGTCGCGCTCGCCGCGACGCTCGTCGCGGCGTGCCTCCTCGTGGGCGCGGCCGACCGTCCGGTGCTCGCCCAAGGGGACATGCACAGCGGCGACGGCTTCAGCGGCGAGCACTGGAGCGGCGGCTCCTGGGACGGCGAGCCGGGCGGCGACGCCGGGCCGGGCGACGGCGCGCCGGTCGACGCGTGGAGCGGCGACGCGTGGAGCGGCGACGCCTGGACGCGCGAGAAGTGCGCGCGCTACACCGCCGCCTGGGACGAGGCCACGCGGCGGCTCGGCACCGACGGCATCTCCGCGGAGTTCATCGCCCGCCACGACGCCTTCATCGCCTCGGGCTGCACCGCGCCCGCGGACGTCTGCCCGCGCTCGGCGGAGGAGCTCGCGCTCGCCAACGTCATGGTCATCCTCGCCATGAATGCCGGGACGGCGAGCACCTTTCCGCCGTTCGCTTGCCGGGATTGAGGGACGGCAACGGGAGGCTTCGGGCGTCACGCGGCCTCGGCAAAACTTTCGATTGCCCGGGCCGAGGGCTCGTGACATCGTAGCCGGAGGACAAGACGCCGGGGGGCGGCCGTCATGACACGTCGCGCATGGGCGAGCGCGATCCGCGCTCTCACCTTCCTCTCGTGCTTTCTCGCGCTCTTCGCGACGCGCGGCGACGAGGCCCGCGCGCAGGTGCTGATCGACAGCATCCGGCTGCCGGTGCCCTACCATCCGCAGGACACGATCGTCTGGTGCTGGGTCGCCAGCGCGAAGATGGCCGCGGAATCGTCCGGGCTGCCGACCCCCGGCCAGTGCCGGATGCTGGAGCTCGCCTACGGCGCGCCGTGCTGCCAACGCCCGGATCTCTGCCTGCGCCCCGGGCACATCAGCGAGATCTCCGGTCTCGTCGGGATGTTCGGCGGCCGCATCAGCACGCTTCAGATCAGCCATTGGGCGCCGGACTTCATCACGCACATGCGCCGGACCGGGCGCCCGATCGTGGCGCACGTGGACGGCAGCCACTTCGTCGTGATCACGGGAATGGACGTCTACCAGACGCCGAACGGGCCGTGGGCCGTGGTGACCTATCACGATCCCTTCGTCGCGCCTGGGATGAAGCAGGACTGGCCGCTCTTCGCACAGCGCATGTCCGTGGTGCTGGCGGTTCACTGAGGCGGCTCTCCTGCGCATCCGACCCATGTCGCCTCGCGCCGCGTACCCCTTGCGCGGGCGGTGAGCGCGCGTTACCTAGCCGCCGACGGTCTCACGGGGTGCCCATGCGGGCTGAGAGGCGCAAATCCGCGCCAACCCATCGAACCTGATCCGGGTCGTGCCGGCGGAGGGAACGAGACATGGACGAGAACGCGCCCGCGCGTGCCGCGTCACATGACATCGCAGCGTATCGGATCGCGGAGCACGCCGCGCGGCTCCTCGCCGAGACCCGCGCCCGCCGCCCGCGGGTGCACGCGCTCACCAACGCCGCCGCGCAGGCCTTCACCGCGAACCTGCTGCTGGCCGCCGGTGCCATCCCCTCGCTGACGATCGCCGCCGAGGAGGCCGGCCACTTCGCGCGACGCGCGAACGCCGTCCTCGTCAACCTCGGCACGCTCGATGCGGAGCGCCGGGCGGGCATCCCCGCTGCTGTCGCCGCCGCGTGCGAGGTCGGACGGCCGATCGTACTCGATCCGGTCTTCGTCGAGGCCTCCCCACCCCGGCTCGCGGTCGCCCGCGATCTCCTCGCGGCGGGCCCCGCGATCCTGCGGCTGAACCCCGGTGAGCTCGAGGCGCTCGCGGGTCGCGCGCCGACCGCCGAGGCGGCTGACGACTTCGCGCGCGATCACGCCTGCGTCGTCGCCCTCACCGGCCCGACCGATCTTGTGACCGACGGCACCCGCGCCGTGCGGATCGCCAACGGACACCCGTTGATGGCCCGCGTCACCGCCATGGGTTGCGCGGGCTCCGCGCTCGTCGCCGCCTTCGCCGCGCTGGAGGACGACGCGCTCGTCGCCGCCGCGGCGGCGCTCCTCGTTCTCGGCGTCGCCGGCGAGATCGCCGGCGGTCGCGCCGCCGGCCCCGGCTCCTTCCCCGCCGCCTACCTCGATGCGCTCGACGCGCTCGACGCGGCGGCGCTCGTATCCCGTGCGAGGGTCTCGTGAATCACGCCGACAGGAACCCCGTCGACCTTCGCCTCTACGCCATCGTCGGCCTCGCGGACGCGCGTGGGCGCGACCTCGTCGATCTCGTCGGGCGGGCGGTGGCGGGCGGGGCGACGCTGGTGCAGCTGCGCGAGAAGCACGCGGACACCCGCGCGCTCGTCGATCTCGCCCGCGCACTGCGGACGACGCTCTCCGGCACAGGCGTGCCGCTCCTCGTCAACGACCGCGTCGACGTCGCGCTCGCCGCGGGAGCGGACGGCGTCCATCTCGGCCAGAGCGACATGGACCCGCACGACGCGCGCCGCCTGCTCGGGCCCGACGCGATCATCGGGTGGACGTTGAAGACGCCCGATCACGCCCGCGCGCTCGCGCAGGTCCCCGTCGACTACGGCTGCATCGGCGGCGTCTTCGCCACGACGTCGAAGGACAACCCCGATCCGCCGATCGGGCTCTCGGGCCTCGCCGCGGTCTCCGCCGCAGGCCGCGCGGCCGTGCCGGGCCTGCCCATGGGCGCCATCGCCGGCATCGACGAGACGAACGCCCGCTCGGTGATCGGCGCGGGCGCGGACGGCGTCGCCGTCATCTCCGCGCTGTTCGGCGCGCCCGATCCCGCCGCCGCCGCGGCGCGCCTGCGTCGCCATGTCGACGAGGCGCTCGCCGCCCGCGGCGCTCGAGCCGACGAGGAGACCACATGACCGCCATCGCCCTCACCATCGCCGGCTCGGATTCGGGCGGCGGAGCCGGCATCCAGGCCGACCTGAAGACCTTCTCCGCCCGCGGCGTCTACGGCGCGAGCGTGATCGCCGCGCTCACCGCGCAGAACACCCGCGGCGTCCAGGGCATCCACGACGTCCCGCCGGACTTCGTCGCCGCACAGATGGACAGCGTGCTGTCGGACCTGAAGGTCGACGCGGTGAAGATCGGCATGCTGTCGAAGCCCGCCGTGATCGAGACGGTCGCCGCCGGCCTGGACCGGCACGGCGTGTCCTGCGTGGTGCTCGATCCCGTGATGGTCGCGGCGTCCGGCGACAAGCTCCTGTCGGACGACGCGATCGAGACGCTGCGCGCCGTCCTCCTGCCCCGCGCGCTCGTGCTCACCCCGAACCTGCCGGAGGCGGCGGCGCTGCTCGGCGAGCCCGTCGCCGAGGACGAGGACGCCATGCGCGCCCAGGGCGAGCGGCTGCTGGCGCTCGGCCCCGAGGCGGTGCTGATCAAGGGCGGCCACGCCTCGGGGCCGGAGAGCGTCGACCTGCTGGTCGAGCCGCGGGGCGTCACGCGGCTCGTCGCCCCGCGGATCGCGACGCGCAACACGCACGGGACCGGCTGCACGCTGTCCTCGGCGATCGCGGCCGAGCTCGCGAAGGGCGCCTCCCTCGCCGAGTCCGCACGCGCGGCCAAGGCGTGGCTCGCCGGCGCGATCGCCGCGGCCGACGGGCTCGAGATCGGGAGCGGGCACGGGCCCGTGCATCATTTCCATGGCATCTGGTAACCGCCTCACCCGCCGCGGCGCGCTCGGCCTCGCCGGCGGCGCGCTCGCTGCCCCCGCTCTCGTGCGGGCGCAGGACGCGCCGATCCGCTGGCGCCTCGTGACCTCCTGGCCGCGCGGCCAGGCCGGACCCGGCGTGACGGCGCAGCGCATCGTCGATCGCATCAACGCCATGTCCGGCGGGCGGCTCGTGGTCGACCTCTTCGCCGCGGGCGAGATCGTGCCGGCCTTCTCGGTGCTCGACGCGGTCTCGAACGGCACCGTCGAGGCCGGCCACAGCGCATCGCTCTACTGGCAGGGCCGCATGCCCGAAGCGGCCTTCTTCACCACCGTCCCTTTCGGGCTCGGGCCGATCGAGCACCAGGCCTGGCTCGCCTTCGGCGGCGGGCAGGCGCTGTGGGAGGAGCTCTACGGACGCGTCGGCGTGACGCCCTTCCTGGCGGGCAATACCGGCCCGTGCATGGGCGGCTTCTTCCGACGGCCGATCGGGAGCCTCGCCGACGTCGCGGGCCTGCGCATCCGCGTCGCCGGGCTCGGCGCGCGGGTCTACGAGCGGCTCGGCGCGACGCCGGTGACGATCCCCGCGGGCGAGACCTACACGGCGCTGGAGCGCGGGACGGTCGACGCCGTCGAGTTCCTCGCGCCGGCGAGCGACTACGAGCTCGGCCTCCACCAGGTCGCACCGCTCTATTACGCCCCCGGCTTCGCCAAGCCCAACGGCGCGAGCGAGCTGCTGGTGGGCTCCGACGCCCTCGCCGCCCTGCCCGACGACCTCCGCCGCGTGGTGGCGGAGGCCGCGCAGGCCGAGCACGGGCTCGCGCTGGCCGACGCCCACAGGCGAAACGCCAGCGGGCTCAGGGCCATGCTCTCGGAAGCGGAGGTGCGGCTCGAAGGCTTCCCCGCCGACCTGATGCAGGCCGCGGCCGCGGCCGCCGACGCCGAGATCGACGCCATCGCCGGAGGCTCCGATCTCGCAGCGCGGATCGTCGCGAGCTATCGCGAGGCGCAGGCGCGGATGGCGCCGTGGTCGCGGCTCGAGGCCGACATGGCGCGGGCGCTGGTGCGGGGGTGACGCTCGGGTTACGCGCCCATGACGCCTTCCGCCGAAGCGGCGGGGCGGCTAGGGTGCGCCATCCTCCTCACCCGGACCAAATCCCCATGCCCCTCGACAAGACCATCGCCGACGCCCTCCACGCCGCGACGACCGCGACGCTGACCACCGTGCTGCTCAAGAAGGGCGTGCGCCGCTCCTGGATGTCCGGGCCCAAGGCGGCCTTCGCGACCTCCGAGCGCGTGGTGGGCGAGGCGTTCACGCTGCGCTTCGTGCCGATGCGCGAGGATCTCGCCACGCCGGAGAGCTGGGGCTCGCCCACCTCCACCCGCGCCGCCATCGAGGCGATGCCCGAGGGCGCGATCTGCGTGGCGGATGCGATGGGCGTCACCGATGCCGGCATCTTCGGCGACATCCTGTGCGCGCGCATGAGGAAGCGCGGCGTCAAGGCGCTCGTCACCGACGGCGCCGTGCGCGACGGCGAGGGCGTGCGCGGCACCGGGCTGCCCGTCTGGTGCGACGGCGTCGCCGCGCCCGCGTCGGTCGCGGGGCTGACCTTCGTGGGCTGGGAGCAGCCGATCGGCTGCGGCGGCGTCGCGATCTTTCCCGGCGACGTGATCGTCGCGGACGGGGACGGCGCGGTCGTCATCCCGAAGGCGATGGTCGCAGAGGTCGCGGTCGCGGCCGTCGAGCAGGAGCGGCTCGAGGCCTGGATCATGCGCGAGGTCGAGCGCGGCGTGCCGCTGCCGGGGCTCTATCCGCCCAACGCCGAGACGAAGGCGCGCTTCGAGGCCGAGACGGCCCGGCGCTGAGACGAGGCGGCGATCCCCGTGTTCTTCGTCCTCTCCAAGGTCGTCTGGTTCGTGCTCGCGCCCTCGAACCTGATGCTGATCGCGCTCGTCGCGGGGCTTCTGCTCGCCGGCGTCGCGCGCGCACGCCGCCTCGGGCTCGGGCTCGCCTGGACCGCGGCGGCCGCGCTCGCGCTCTTCGGGCTCTCGCCCGTCGCGAGCCTCCTGATGAACCCGCTCGAGACGCGCTTTCCGCTCTACGCGGAGACCGGGGCGCCGATCGACGGGATCGTCGTGCTCGGCGGGGCGACCGCGCAGGACGCCTCGATCGAGCTCGGCCAGCCCGTCCTCAACGAGGCGGCGGACCGGCTGACCTCCGCCGTCATCCTCGCGGGGCGCCACCCCGACGTGCCGATCGTGCTCTCGGGGGGCAGCTCGAGCCTGATCGGCGCCGATCGCTACACGGAGGCGCAGGCGATGGCGCAGGCGCTCGTCTCCATGGGCGTCGCGCCCGAGCGTCTGGTGATTGAGGATCGCTCGCAGAACACCTTCCAGAACGCCGTCTACTCCCGCGAGGCGGTCGACCCCGCGCCCGGCAGCCGCTGGCTCCTCGTGACGTCCGCCTGGCACATGCCGCGCTCGATGGGCGTGTTCCGGCGCGCGGGCTTCGAGGTCGTGCCCTACCCCACCGACTTCCGGACGGTGGGCGGGCGCGAGGGAACGAGCGGCTTCCGCTCGATCTCCGCCGGGCTCCAGCGCCTCGACGTCGCAATGCGCGAGTACGTGGGGCTCCTCGCCTATCGGCTGACCGGGCGCACCGACGCGCTCTTCCCCGCGCCCGACCACGCCTCGTCAGTCGCGCATGGCATGTACCAACACTCTCAAAATTCTACAACCAATGCCGAACTCTGTTCTTCGACCTAAAGGACGTGGATTTGAAAATGATAGGCTTCGGAACAGTTCTCTCATTATTTGCTCCGGTCTATTTTGGCTTCAAGGGCGTTCCTTATCTGTTTGTGATAGGGTGGGCTCTATTGTGCGCCATCGGCTGGATGTGGAACCGACGCGGCGGCCTGAAGGCCTCAAGGGCGCAGGTTTATGGTTCAGACGAGAATTCCGGATTTGCAAGATTTGCAACCGTCATGATATATTTTTCGGTGGCGGCTGTATTCTTGATAACGCATTCTGTACTGTATTTCCTCGTCTCGATGTTCACATAACTTTGGGCGGCCTCAGAACAGCACGCCGCGGGGCACGGGCACGAGCAGCACCTCGACGAAGAGCAGCCAGAAGCCCCCGACGAGCGCCAGCGCCGCGGCGACGTAGGCCGCCGTGCGCTTCGCGGTCCAGGCATCGTACTCGGCGATGGCGAGGACGGCGAGGAAGCCCGCGATCGAGGTCGCGAAGAAGCCGAGCCGCGGCATCAGCACGGCCCAGGCGACGAGCACCACGCAGAGCATGAGCCGCCGCGGCGTCGAGCCGGCCTCGACGACGGGCACCGGCCCCGCCCGCCCAAGCGCCCGCAGGGCGAGGATGCCGAGCGCGCTCGCGATCATGATCCCCGCGATCACCCGCGGGAACACGGCGCCGAGCGGGCTCATCGCCATGCTGCCGGCGATCATCCAGCCGCCGAGCGCCACGAAGAGCACGCACAGCACGATCGTTCCGATATCGCCGCGCGCGCGCTCCGGCGCGGGGCTCGAGCCGGGCTCAGTCCGCATCGATCGTCTCCCGGGGCGTCGCCGCCGTGCCGCCGCGGCGGGCGCGGCGGGCTTTCAGCGTGTCGGTGAGGATTGGGTAGAACAGCGTCAGCAGCGCCAGCCCCGCGATGGCGAGGCTGATCGGGCGCCCGAGGAACATGCCGAGCACGTTGCCCTGCGCGTTGCCGATGAGCCAGGCCTGCACGAAGCCCTGCTCGGCGATCGGCCCCAGGATGATGCCGAGCACGATCGGCGACGGCGCGAAGCCGAAGCGCGCCAGGATCCAGCCGAGGAAGCCCAGGCCGAGCATCGTGTAGACGTCGGTGATCGAGTTGTGGATCGCGAACGAGCCGATGATCGTCAGGAACGCCACGGTCGGCACCAGCACCGCCTTCGGGATCGAGACGATCGCCTGGTAGGCGTAGCGCCCGATCAGCAGGCCCACGGGCAGCATCAGGACGGTCGCGATCAGCAGGCCGAAGATGAAGGTGTAGACGATGTCGCCCTGGCCCGTGAACAGGCCGGGCCCGGTTCGGATGCCCTGGACGAGGAGCGCGCCGAGGATGACGGCGTCGGGTGGCGTGCCGGGGATGCCGAGCACGAGCGTCGGGATGAAGCCGCCGCCCACGGTGGCGTTGTTGGCGCTCTCGGTGGCGAGGATGCCGCCGGGCTCGCCCTTGCCCCAGCGCTCGGGATGCTTCGACGAGCGACGCGCCTCCGAGTAGGAGACGAGCGACGCGATCGAGCCGCCGGCGCCGGGCAGGATGCCGACCACGGTGCCGATCACGGAGGAACGGATCAGGTTGAACCAGTTGCGCGCGCAGTGCCCCACCGCCTCCGCCAGCCGGAAGCCGCCGGCCTGGACGGAGACCTTCAGGTGCGGATCGGGCCGCGCCACGAGGTCGATCACCACGGGGATGCAGTAGAGTCCGATCAGCGCGGCGATGACGTCGAAGCCGCCCACCAGCATCGGCTGGTCGAGCGTGTAGCGCACGTCGCCGCCCACGACCGCGACGCCGACGGTCGCGAGGAACAGGCCGAACGAGGCGCCGAGGATGCCCTTGAGCGTGTCGCCCTGCGAGAGCGCGGAGATGAGCGTCAGGCCGAAGATCGCGAGCCAGAAGTACTCCGGCGGCCCGAAGGCGAGCGCCACCTTCGACAAGGGCGGCGACAGGAACAGCAGCGCCAGCGCGCCGACGAGGCCGCCGACGACGGAGGCGAGCGTGGCCAGCGTCACGGCGAGGTTGCCGTCGCCGCGCTTGGCCATCGGGAAGCCGTCGAAAGTCGTCGCGATGGCCGAGGGTGTGCCGGGCGTGTTGACGAGGATCGCCGCGAAGGCGCCGCCGTAGATCGCGCCGGTGTAGATCGCGCCGAGCCCGATCAGGCCGGAGGCGGGCGCCATGGCGAAGGTGAAGGGCACGAGCACCGCGACCGCCATCGTGGCGGAGAGGCCCGGCAGCGCGCCGATGAGCGTGCCGAGCACCACACCACCCAGCGCGAGCAGCAGGTTGAACGGCGTGAGCGCCTGGGCGAGGTACGGCAGGAGGTCCATGGACGCACGATCCTCGAGCGCCCGCGTGCGGAGCGCGCGGCGTCGACGTGATGCGGGGGAGGTCCGGCGGGCGGCGCGGAGGGATGCGCCGCCCGCCGGAACGACGGGCCGTCAGGAAGGCGCCGGCGCGCTCAGTTCGCGGCCTCGGCCGCGGCCGCGATCTCCTCGCGGCGCTCGGCCATGAACGCCTCGACCTCGGCGTACGGCACGTCGATCACCACGAAGGCGCCGTCGTCCATCGCCTGGCGCATCGCCGGCTCGTTGTTCATCGCCTGGAAGGCGTCGGACACCGCCCGGCGGGTCTCCTCCGGCGTGTCCTTGGGCACCGCGACGCCGCGATAGGCGCCGCCGACCATGTCGAAGCCGGCTTCCTTGAAGGTCGGCACGTCGGGGAAGAGCGGCAGCCGCTCCTCGGAAGCGACGGCGAGCATGCGCACCTGGTCGCCCTGCGCGGCGGCGACCGTGGAGTAGCCCCAGGAGGCAGAGACCTGGTCCCCCAGCAGCGCCGTCGTCGACGGGCCGGTGCCGGAGAACGGCACGTAGGTGGTGGTGATCCCCGCGAGCGTGTCGAAGCGCGTCTGCGCGAGGCTGTTGGCCGAGTTCGAGCCCGAGCCGGAGAAGGTGACCATGCCCGGGTTCTCGCGCGCGAAGCTCACCAGGTCCTCGAGCGTCTCGAACTGGCTCGACGCGTTCACGATGATCGCGTCGGGCGTGTAGTGGAACCAGTAGACCGGGGTGAGGTCCGCCGTCTCGTAGCCCGGTGAGCTCATCATCGGCTGCAGGATCACGTGGGGCAGGTTGATGCCCATGATCGTATGGCCGTCGGCCGGCATGGAATTGAGCTGCGACCACGCCTGCGCCCCGCCGGCTCCCGCCTGGTACTTGACGATGAGCTGATGACCGAACGCGTCGGCGAAGACCGGCTGCTGCAGGCGCGCGGCGACGTCCGACTCGCCGCCGGGCGAGAACGGGATGATGTAGTCGACGTCCTTGTCGGGGAAGGCGAAGGCCGGCGCGGCGACCATGCCGGCGGCGAGCGCCAGCGCGAGGATCGGGGTGGGGCGGTTCATGCGGCTGTTTCCTCTCCGATGGGGATCGCGGTTGGTCCCGCGGCGCCCTCTCGCGGGGCGTTCCACCGAAGGAGAGCGCGGCGAAGCCCCCCTGTCAATCCATTTCATGTCTATTGTCTTATGCAAGACTGGATGGGAAAACGCGCCCCGACAACGCATTGCCGAGCTCCGGACGTGCCTTGACCCCCGATCATGTGTCTTATACAAGACTGGCACCACCAATTCGTCGAGAGGACACCATGGGGATCCCGCATCTCCTCGTGCACGACAAGAAGGACACCGTCGGTGTCGTCGTCGTGGAGGACCTGAAGGCCGGCATCGAGATGCTGTGCGTCGTCACCGAGGACAACTCGTCCTTCCGGCTCACCGCGAAGATGGACGTCCCGATCGGCCACAAGATCGCGCTGAAGGACATCGCCGAGGGCGATACGATCTGGAAGTACGGGCAGGACATCGGCAAGGCCGTGAAGCCCGTCGGCGTGGGCGAGCACGTCCACGTCCACAACGTCAAGACCAAGCGCTGGTGAGGACGAAGCCATGACGATGCAGTATTCGAGCCTCGAGTTCATGGGCTGGCGTCGCGAGAACGGCCGCGTCGGCGTGCGCAACCACGTCGTCCTGCTGCCCCTCGACGACCTGTCCAACGCCGCCTGCGAGGCGGTGGCGAACAACATCAAGGGCACGCTCGCGCTGCCGCACGCCTACGGGCGCCTGCAGTTCGGCGAGGACCTCGACCTCCATTTCCGGACGCTGATCGGCATCGGCTCGAACCCGAACGTCGCCGCCGTCGTGGTGATCGGCATCGAGGACGGCTGGACCCAGCGCGTCGTCGACGGCATCGCCAGGACCGGCAAGCCCGTCACTGGCTTCGGCATCGAAGGCACGGGCGACATCATGACGATCGCCAAGGCCTCGCGCGTCGCCAAGGACTACCTGCAGTGGGCGTCCGAGCTGCAGCGCGAGACCTGCCCGATCAAGGACCTGTGGGTCTCGACGAAGTGCGGCGAGAGCGACACGACGACGGGTCTCGCCTCCTGCCCGACGGTCGGCAACATGTACGACAAGCTGATCCCGCTCGGCCTCACGGGCGTGTTCGGCGAGACGTCCGAGATCACCGGGGCCGAGCATCTGTGCAAGGCGCGCGCGGCGAGCCCGGAGATCGGCGAGAAGTTCATGGCGACCTGGCAGGCCTACATGGACGAGGTGATCGAGCCCTTCAAGACGTCTGACCTCTCCGAGAGCCAGCCTACCAAGGGCAACATCGCCGGCGGCCTGACCACGATCGAGGAGAAGGCGCTCGGCAATCTCGAGAAGATCGGCCGCGAGTGCACCTACATCGACGTGCTCGAGCCGGCGGAGGCGCCCGCCAAGGGTCCGGGCCTCTACTTCATGGATACGTCCTCGGCCGCGGCCGAGTGCGTCACCCTGATGGCGGCGGCCGGCTACGTGGTCCACACCTTCCCGACGGGCCAGGGCAACGTCATCGGCAACCCGATCGTCCCGGTGGTGAAGATCACCGGCAACCCGCGCACCGTCCGTACGATGTCCGAGCACGTCGACGTGGACGTATCCGGCGTGCTGCGTCGCGAGATGACGATCCCGCAGGCGGGCGACGCGCTCATCGACATGGTGGTGCGCACCGCCAACGGCCGCCTCACCGCCGCGGAGGCGCTCGGCCACCGCGAGTTCGTGATGACGAAGCTGTACCGCTCGGCTTGATCGAGACGGGTTGCCGCGCCTCGGGAAGCCGAGGTGTGGCGGCCTTCATGACTGCCGCGATCGTCCTGCACGCCCCACACCCCTAGCCCCTCTCCACGAGGGAGAGGGGAACAGGTCTCACGCTTCGCCGCCGTGCGATCGAGACGGCCGGCCCGGCCAGGCAATCGCGCAAGCCGAGGCCGCCGCCGTTCTCCCCTCTCCCTCGTGGAGAGGGGCCGGGGGTGTGGGGCGTTGGCGGTTGGCGCGACGCCGATGCCATCGCTTCGGCAATGGATCCGTCCGTGGCTGGGGATGACATCGCCGGCTCGGTCCAGCACAAGAGCGCGCATGAACGCCCCCTCCCCTCCGACGAGCGGCTCGATCACCGGGACCGCACGCGATCTCGCCCCCGGCATCCTGTTCGCCACCGCCATCGCCGTGGCGGCGACGCTCGCCGCGCCCGCCGTGGCGCTCGTCTTCCCCATCCCCGCGATGGTGCTGGCCCTCCTCCTCGGCATCGCGCTGAACCGCCCCGCCGCCGCGCCCGTCTTCCAGCCGGGCCTCACCTTCTGCGTGAAGAAACTGCTGCGCTGGGCCGTGGCGTTGCTGGGCCTGCGCATCGCGCTCGGCGACATCGTCGCGCTCGGGATCGGCGTGGCGCTGATGGTCGTCGCCTCGATGGCGCTCACCATCCTCGCCGGCTTCGCGCTGGCGCGCGCGCTGGGCCAGCGCGCGGAGTACGGCGCGCTCGCGGGTGCCGCGACCGCCGTGTGCGGCGCCTCCGCGGCCCTCGCCACGACGACGGTTCTCCCGAACTACAAGGGCAAGGAGGCCGACGTCGCCTTCGTGGTCGTCGCGGTGAACGCGCTCTCCACGCTGGCGATGATCGCCTACCCTCCGCTCGGCGCGCTCCTCGGCTTCGACCACCAGACGACGGGCGTGCTGCTCGGCGCCACCATCCACGACGTCGCGCAGGTGGTGGGCGCGGGCTATGCCGTCTCCGAGACCGCCGGCAACACCGCGGTCGTGGTGAAGCTGTTTCGCGTGTTCCTGCTGCTCCCGGTCGTGCTCGTGATCGGCTGGTGGTTCGCCCGCGCCGGCGGCCACGCGGAGAACGCGAAGGTGCCCGCACCCGTCTTCGCCTTCGTGTTCCTCGGCCTGTGCCTCCTCAACACGGCGATGGCCTATGCGCCCGCGCTCGCGCCGGTCTACGCGCCCGTCCGCGAGCTCGCGATCCTGGCCTCCACCTGGGGCCTGCTCATCGCGATCGGCGCGCTGGGGCTCGGCACCTCGCTCTCGGCCATCGCCCGCCTCGGCTGGCGCCACATCGCCACCGTGACGGGCACGACCCTCGTCATCCTCGCGCTCGCCGCGGGCGCGCTCCTCGTCATCTGAGGCAACGGATCACCGCCATGGCAGACATCGTCATCAGCGAGTTCATGGACGAGGCCGCGATCGCCGCCTCCCTGTCCGGCTTCGACGTCCTCTACGATCCGGGCCTCGTCGACCGCCCGGATGACCTCGCCGCCGCGGTGAAGGGCGCGCGCGCGCTGATCGTGCGCAACCGCACGCAGGTGCGCGGGGCGCTGCTCGAGGCGGCGGACGCGCTCGTCTGCGTCGGGCGGCTCGGCGTGGGCCTCGACAACATCGACGTCGGCGCCTGCGCGGCGCGCGGGGTGAAGGTCTTCCCCGCCACCGGCGCCAACGACATCGGCGTCGCCGAATACGTGATCGGCACGGCGATGCTGCTGATGCGCGGCGCCTACGGCGCCACCGACGAGGTGATCGCCGGCGCCTGGCCGCGCAACCGGCTGATGGGGCGTGAGGTCTGGGGCAAGACGTTGGGCCTCGTCGGCTTCGGCGCGATCGCGCGTGAGACCGGCAAGCGCGCGGCCGCGCTCGGCATGCATGTCGTCGCCCACGATCCGTTCGTCCCCGCGGGTGATCCCTCCTGGTCGCAGCCCTGGGGCAGCGTCGGCAAGCGGGAACTCGACGCGCTTCTGGCGGAGGCGGACGTCGTCTCGCTGCACGTCCCGCTCACCGACGAGACCAGGAACCTGATCGACGCCGCCGCGCTGGCCCGCTGCAAGCCCGACGCGATCCTGATTAACGCCGCCCGCGGCGGTGTCGTCGACGAGCCGGCGCTGGCCGCAGCCCTGAAGGCGGGTCGCCTCGGGGGTGCCGCGCTCGACGTGTTCGAGGCGGAGCCGCTCTCCGCCGAGAAGGGCGCGGTCTTCGCCGGCTGCCCCAACCTCGTGCTGACCCCGCACATCGCCGGCGTGAGCGTCGAATCGAACGTGCGCGTCTCGGCCGTCACCGCCGAGACCGTCCGCCGCGCGCTGACGGAGGGCTGATCCGATGCCGGTCCTGACCATCACGCAAGCGGAGCACGTCGTCGCCGCCGCGCTCGAGCGGGCGAACACCTCCCCCGAGAACGCCGCCCGGGTCGCCCGCGCGCTCGTGTCCGCGGAGGCGGACGGGCTCAAGGGCCACGGCCTCTCGCGCGTGCCGACCTACGCGGCGCAGGCCAGGGCCGGCAAGGTCGACGGCCGCGCGACGCCGACGGCGACCCGCCCGCGGCCGGGCGTGCTCGCCGTCGACGCCGCTCACGGCTTCGCCTATCCGGCACTCGCGATCGTCGCCGACGAGCTTCCGGAGATCGCTCGCGCGCAGGGCGTGGCGGCGGCGGCGATCCGGCGCTCGCACCATTGCGGCGCGGCCGGGCATCCGGTGGAGGCGCTCGCGGAGGCCGGCCTCGTCGCGCTGCTCTTCGCCAACACGCCCGCGGCGATCGCACCGTGGGGCGGCAGGCTCCCGGTCTTCGGCACGAACCCGATCGCCTTCGCCTGCCCTGTGCCGGGCCGCGCGCCGATCGTGGTCGACCTGTCGCTCTCCAAGGTCGCGCGCGGCAACATCCTCGCCGCGAAGCAGAAGGGCGAGCCCATCCCCGAGGGCTGGGCGCTCGACGCCGACGGCAACCCCACGACCGATGCCGAGGCGGCGCTGAAGGGCACGATGCTGCCGCTCGGCGATGCCAAGGGCACGGCGCTGGCGCTCATGGTCGAGCTGCTCGCTGCGGGCATCACCGGCGCGAACTACGCGGCCGAGGCCTCCTCCTTCCTCGACGCCGAGGGCCCGCCGCCCGGCACCGGGCAGCTGATCCTGGCGCTCGACCCGCTCGCGCTCGGCGGCGAGGCGGCGCTGATGCGCGTCTCGGCGCTCGCGGCGATGATGGAGGGGCAGGAGGGCGCGCGACTGCCGGGGGTGCGCCGCCTCGCGCTGCGCGAGACGGCTCGGAGGGAGGGCCTGTCGGTCGCGGAGGCCACGCTCGCCGCGATCGCGGCGCTCTGAGGCCGGATCGGCACGCGCGCGTCACCCCTCCAGCGACGCCACCGTCCTGAGCGCGCCCTCGAGCGCAGTGCCGGGCTCATCCATCAGCGCGGCCTGCTTCAGCCGCCGGAGCCAGTCGGCGCCGTCGGCGCGGTCGACGAGAAGAGGCACGGCGGAGAGGACGCGGTCGAGCTTCGCCTCGCCGCGGGCGTGGGTGTCCGAGTAGCCCTTCACCAGCCGGCGACAGCCGACGATCTCGACGGCGAGCTGGTAGTTCCTCGGCAGCACCTCGAGCGCCCGGCCGAGCCAGGCGTCGATGTGCGCCGCCTCGCGGGCGTGGCGCAGCGTGCGCAGCCGCATGGGCTTGAGACCCGCGACCGCGTAGAGCGCGAGGTACGAGCGGATCGTCCCCGTGCGCACCCGCCGCCCGCGCGAGACGACGCGGTCGAGGCGTTTCACCAGCCCGGGACGCGCCTCGAGCCAGCGGCCCATCCCGGCGGGCATGGTGCCGATGATCTCCTCCATGCGCGGATGCATGAACTCGGTCGTGTAGAGGATCTCGTCCTGCTTGACGCCCACCTCGCCGACGACCCGGTCCCAGCGACTGCCGCGGGTCTTCAGGTCGGCGACGCGGATGACGTCGTCGTAGGCCATCGCCACGGCGAGATACTTGGCGCAGGCCGTGGTGAAGGCGTGGGCGTGCGCCTCGCCGCCGGCGGCGCGGTCCGCCGCGAGGAGCTCCCGCATCCGGTCGAGATAGGCGCCGCCATAGGCGAGATCCTGGAAGTCCACCACCTTGCGCAGGCCTGCCGCCAGCAGAGGCTGCGCTTCGACGGGGAAGTCCGCGCGCACCCGCACGAGCAGCGCGTCGTAGACGACGTGTCCGACGTCGGCGAGCGGATCGGGCTTCCTGGGCGCAGGCGGCTCGGCATGCGCCTCGGGGTTGCGCGCCCGGTCGAAGGCCGCGCCGAACGCCTTCAGGCTCGCGGCCACGCCCTTGCCACCGGCCTTGATCGCGTCCTCGAAGGCCTCGCGCGGGAACGGCAGCACGTCCGCCCCCGCGAGCGAGCCGAACAGAGCCGCGGAGACGACGCTGCCGTTGCGCGCCGCAAGCGCGTCGAGATCCGACGCGATCACCCGCTTGGCCGCGACGCCCGACGCCGTCACCACGGCCTGCGGGTCGGCGGCGCCGTCGCCCGGTCTCTGCTTCTCGGCGACCGCGAAGGCGCGATGGGTCGAGGCGATCAGCGTCGTCCGGTCGGGCGTGACGAGCCCGCGCAGGATCGAGCGGCCCGCCTCCATGAACTCGGCGGCGAGCACCACGTCGACGTCGCCCGGCGTCGGCATCAGCGCCAGGATCGGCTCGGCGCCGTCGGGCGCCTTCACCATCTCGATGTAGTAGATCGTCGCGCCCGTGCGCTGCGCGACGCCCGGGACGGAGGTGGACTGCGCCGTCCAGCCCTGCGCCTCCGCCATGCCGACGATCCAGTCCGCCAGCACGCCGCCGCCCTGCCCGCCCATGGCGAGGATCGCGAGCGTGATCGGGCGATCGGTGGAGAGCGTCGTCGGAAACGTCTCGCGACGGGTCATGTCTCGCGCCTCCTCAGCCCGGGAAGGCGATGCGGCGCCGGTCGCGGCGCGCGGCGAGCCAGGAGATGACCGAGCGCCGCACCCGCGCGAGAGCGCGGTCGATCCCGGTCGGATTCACGATCACGTCCGCGCGGTAGAAGGACGGGCAGAGCACGGCGGCCTCCGCCACCTCGCCGCAATTGCCGCACCCGACGCAAGATTGGTCGATGGACGCGACGGGGTCGTCCCGCAGCGGGTCGTCGAGGTGCTTCATCGACAACGACGGGCAGCCCGAGAGGCGGATGCAGGCGTGATCGCCGGTGCAGACGTCCTCGTCGACGCCGAAACGCTCGCGCACGATGCGCTCGCCCTCCTTGGCCGCCTTGGCCAGGAGCGGCTTCACCCGGCGCTGCTTGTTGAGCATGCATTCGGACGAGGCGACGATGACCTTGGGGCCCTTCTCCTTCGTCGTCAGCGCCTCGCGCAGCGTGTCGCGCATCCTCGCCACGTCGTAGGTGTGGTCGATCCGGCGCACCCACTTCACGCCCACGCCCTTCACCGCGTCGACGATCGAGTTGTTCGTCGCCCGCCGCTCGCTGTCGGCCCGCGAGGACATGATGTCCTGCCCGCCGGTCGCGGCGGAGTAATAATTGTCGACGATCATGATCACGCCGTCGTGCTTGTTGTAGACGGCGTTGCCGACGGAGGAATTCAGGCCGTTGTGCCAGAACCCGCCGTCGCCCATGATCGAGATCGGCCGCTTGTCCGCCTCGACGTTGAAGGCGGAGGCCGAGGCGGGGCCGAGCCCGTAGCCCATCGTCGTCGCGCCGATCTCGAAGGGCGGCAGGATCGAGAACAGGTGGCAGCCGATGTCGGCGGCGACGTGGTGAGGGCCGAGCTCCTTCTCGACGAGCTTCATCGCCGCGAAGATCGGGCGTTCCGGGCAGCCGGTGCAGAAGCCCGGCGGGCGCGGCGGCACCACGTCGGCGAGGGCTCTCACCGAGGGATCGGCGAGGACGGGCTCGGGATCGGGGATCGGCGGCTCGTTGCCGAGCGCGGGGCGGTCGTGCGCGGCGAAGAAGGCCTTGAGCCCCTTCAGCAGCACCTGCGTCGTGTACTCGCCAGCCATCGGCAGCACGTCCTTGCCGGACAGCTTCGTCTGGATGTCGCGCTTGCGCAGGATGTGGGCGAGCGCCTGCTCGAGGAACTCGGGCTGGCCCTCCTCGACCATCAGCACCGCCTTCTTGCCGGCGCAGAAGGCCGCGAGCTCGTCCTCCACCAGCGGATAGGTGACGTTGAGGACGTGCAGCGGAACGAGCGTGTTGCCGTAGAGGTCGGCGAGGCCGAGCAGCTGGAGCGCGCGCATGGTGTTGTTGAACATGCCGCCCTGCACGATGATGCCGGTCTCGCTCTCCTGCGGCCCGAAATGCTCGTTGAGCCCGCGCTCCTTGATGAACCGGACGGCGGCGGGCCAGCGCGTCTCGATCTTCTCCTTCTCGTGGAGATAGGAGGCGGGCGGCAGCACGATGCGGTTCACGTCGCGCTTTGGGTTCTCCAGCGCCTGGCGCAGCGTGAACTCGGGTTTCTTGTTGGCCTTCGTCCTGAACCGGCCGTGGACGTGGCAGGTGCGGATGCGCACCTCGAGCATCACCGGCGTGTTCGAGGCCTCCGAGAGCGCGAACCCCTCCTCGACCATACGCACGATGGTCTCGAGGTTCGGACGCGGGTCGAGGAGCCAGATCTGCGACTTCATCGCGAACGCATGAGAGCGCTCCTGCATGATGGAGGAGCCCTCGCCGTAATCCTCGCCGACGATGATCATCGCTCCGCCGGTCACCCCGCCCGAGGCGAGGTTGGCGAGCGCGTCGGAGGCGACGTTGGTGCCCACCGTCGACTTGAACGTGACCGCGCCGCGGATCGGGTACATCACGGAGGCGGCGAGCGTCGCCGCGGCGGTCGCCTCCGAGGCCGAGCTCTCGAAATGCACGCCGAGCTCGTCGAGCACGTCCTCGGCGTCGGCGAGCACGTCCATCAGATGCGAGATCGGCGCGCCCTGGTAGCCGCCGACATAGGAGACGCCCGCCTGCAGGAGCGCCTTGGTGATGGCGAGGATCCCCTCCCCCCGGAAGACGTCGCCGTCCCCGAGCTTCAGGTCCTCCACCTCGCGCGCGAACGAGCGTTCCGCCATCGCCTCCCTCCCGCAGAAGCGCGTCCCCCGGACGGGGTCGCCGACCTAGTCGTATTGCGCGCTCGCACGCTTGTCACGGGCGCCCCTTCCCGAAGGTCGCGCGGGGTGCTTTGATCGCGTCCGCATGGACGAGGAACCGAGGGCGAGGACCGGAATGGACGAGGACAAGCTCGCGCGCCTGCGCGCCCGCTACGGCGAGGCCAAGGGCGGGGACATCCACGATCCCGCGTTCAAGACGGTGGCGGACACCCAGTTCCGGGACGGCGAGCGCCGGCGCTGGCCCTTCGCGGACGTCGCGACCTTCCTCGGCGCGCCACATCGCCCGAACGCGCTCGCGGAGGGCTTCGCCGATCTCGACGTCGCGATCTTCGGCGTGCCGATGGATCTGGGCGTCACCAACCGCACCGGCACCCGCTTCGGCCCCCGCGCCGTGCGCGGGATCGAGCGCATCGGCCCCTACGAGCACGTGCTGAAGGCACTGCCGACCTACGAGCTGCGGGTCGCCGACGTCGGCGACGTGCCGATGGAGAGCCGTTTCTCGCTCGCGCGCTGCCACGCCGACATCGAGGCCTATGCCCGGCGAATCGTCGATGCGGGCGTGCGGACCCTGGCGGTGGGCGGCGACCACTCGATCTCGCTGCCGATCCTGAAGGCCGTCGGCACCGGGCGGCCCGTGGGCATGATCCACATCGACGCGCACGCCGACACGTCCGGCCCCTACGAGGACACCAAGTTCCACCACGGCGGCCCCTTCCGCCAGGCGGTGCTCGACGGCGTGCTCGACCCAGAGCGGACCATCCAGATCGGCATCCGCGGCTCGGCCGACTGGCTCTGGGAGTTCTCGACCGAGAGCGGCATGACGATGATCCACGCCGAGGAGGTGGACACGCTCGGCATCCCGGCGATCGTCGAGAAGGCGCGCGCCGTCGTAGGCGACGGGCCGACCTACCTCTCCTTCGACATCGATTCGATCGATCCCGCCTTCGCGCCCGGCACCGGCACGCCGGAGGTGGGCGGGCTCACCCCGCGCGAGGTGCTCGCGCTGATGCGCGGCTGCGCGGGGATCGACATCGTCGGCGGGGACGTGGTCGAGGTCGCACCGCAATACGATGCGACCACAAACACGGCCCACGTCGCCGGCCAGATGCTGCTCGAGATTCTGTCGCTGATGAGCAGAGCGCCCTCTCTGCGCGATTGACCGCGCGCGCCCGAACGGCTTGAGTTGCGCCATCCGCGGGCCGAGGGGGCCCGCCCGGCCCCTGGAAGGAGGCCGGAGAAGCAAGACATCCGAGGGAAGAACGACATGCGCTTTCTGAAGACGCTCGGCCTCGCAATCGCCGCCTCCGCCTTCGCGCTCGGCGCCGCGACGGCGCAGGAGCAGGTCACGATCGCGACCGAGGGCGCCTATGCCCCGTGGAACTTCTCCAACCCCGACGGCACGCTCGACGGCTTCGAGATCGAGCTCGCCCGCGACCTGTGCGAGCGCATGGGTGCCGACTGCGAGATCATCGCTCAGGACTGGAACGGCATCATCCCGGGCCTGACCGCCGGGCGCTACGACGCCATCATGGCCGGCATGTCGATCACCGCCGAGCGCGAGGAGGTGATCTCCTTCTCCAGCCCCTACACGCTCTCGCCCAACGGCTTCCTCGTGCCCAACGGCTCGGACCTCGCGGACATGCCCGGCACCGGCGAGCGCTTCAACCTCGACACCAGCACCGAGGCGGCCATGGCCGCGCTCGAGGAGGTCAAGCCGCTGCTCGAGGGCAAGACGATCGGCGTCCAGGGCTCGACCACGCACGCCAACTTCGCTCGCGAGTACCTCGCCGACGTCGCCGAGATCCGCGAGTACGGCACCACCGAGCAGCACGACCTCGACCTGCAGGCCGGCCGCCTCGACGCGGTTCTCGCGGACGCGCCGACGCTGCAGGCGACGATGCAGAAGCCGGAGTTCCAGGGCGCGTTCTCGATCGTCGGTCCGGGCTACGTCGGGGGCATCCTCGGCCGTGGCGTGGGCGTCGGCATCCGCCAGGAGGACGAGGCGCTGCGCACCCGCTTCAACGAGGCGATCGCGGCCGCGGCCGCCGACGGCACCATCAAGGAGCTGTCCGAGAAGTGGTTCGGCACGGACCTGACGCCCGCGATGTGAGGCGGCGAGGCTCGGCGGGATGGTGGCGGAGCCGGCGGCTCCGCCACCTTTGATTTAGATGCTGGATTTTTGGGCGTTTCGCGCAGCATCTCGCAAAAAAGTAGTGCTTGCCAGCCCGGACACCCTGCCTGTTAGGTAGGCAGCAATGGACGCACCAAGCGTCCCGGACAGGAGATCCGCCGGAAGCGGATCCCTCCAGAGGGGAACGAGAGCATGTCGAAGTCGAAGGCCTTCGGGCCGGGGCTCGCGGGCGCCGCCGTGGCGCTCGCGCTGGCGATGCAGCCCGCCGCGGCGCAGGGCTGGGAGACCGTCCGGATCGCGACGGAGGGCGCCTACGCGCCGTGGAACTTCTCGAATCCCGACGGCACGCTGGCCGGGTTCGAGATCGATCTCGCGAACAACCTGTGCGAACGCATGGAGGTAACCTGCGAGATCGTCGTGCAGGACTGGGCGGGCATCATCCCCTCGCTCCAGTCCGGCAAGTACGACGCCATCATGGCGGGCATGAACATCACCGACCAGCGGCTCGAGGTGATCGGCTTCTCGATCCCCTACGCAGGCGGCCCGCACGGGCTCGCCGTGATGGCCGACAGCCCCCTCGCGGACTTGCCGGGCGAAGGCCGCCTCTCGCTCGACAGCGATCCGGACGCGGTCGCCGCGCTGATCGCGGAATGGACGCCGATGCTGGAGGGCAAGGTGATCGGCGTGCAGGGCTCGACCACCAACTCGAACTTCCTCACGGAGTACCTCGGCGACATCGTCGAGATCCGCGAGTACGGCACGACCGAGCAGCACGACCTCGACCTCTCCGCCGGGCGCCTCGACGGCATCTTCGCCGCACATTCGGCCTTCAACGCCACGATGCAGAAGCCCGAGTTCGCGGACATGAAGATCGTCGGCCCCGGCCTGTCGGGCGGCGTGCTCGGCCGCGGGGTGGCGGTGGGCGTGCGCCAGGAGAACGAGGACCTGCGCGACATGTTCACCAAGGCGATCGAGGACGCCAAGGCCGACGGCACGATCAAGGAGCTGTCGGAGAAGTGGTTCGGCCTCGACATGACCCCGGCGGGCTGACGCCGCCCAACGGACGTCCCGGCGGCGCACCGGCGCCGGGACGCTGCGGGACCACATGACGCCAATCGGTTTCTTCGAGATCGTCGGGTTCGGGGAGCGCGGCTGGGGGGCGGCGCTCCTCCTCGCGACCGGCGTGACGCTGGCGGTCGCGGTGTGCGGCTTCCTCGTCGGCTCGGTCCTCGGCGCGCTCGCGGCGGCGGCGAAGCTGTCGCGCTCTCGCCTCGCGGCGACGATCGGCGACACCTACACCACCGTCCTGCGGGGCATCCCGGACCTGCTCGTCATCTACCTGTTCTACTTCGGGGGCTCGCTGGCGCTCACCAACATCGGCCGGATGCTCGGCTACGACGGCTTCCTCGGCCTGCCCGTCTTCATCACCGGCGCGCTGGCGCTGGGCGTCGTCAACGGCGCCTACCAGGCGGAGGTGTTTCGCGGCGCCTACCTTTCGCTCTCGAAGGGCGAGCTCGAGGCGGCGCGCTCTGTGGGCATGAGCCGCGCCCTCATGTTCCGGCGCATCGTCGTGCCCCAGGTCATGCGCTACGCCATTCCCGGGCTCGGCAACGTCTGGCAGCTGGCGCTCAAGGAATCGGCGCTGATCTCGGTGATCGGCCTCGTCGAGCTGCTGCGACAGGCGCAGATCGGCGCCGGCTCGACCCGCCAGCCGTTCTACTTCTTCCTCGCGGCGGCGATCCTCTACCTCGCGCTCACCACGGTCTCGACCATCGCCTTCCAGAAGGCGGAGAACCGCGCCATGCGCGGCGTGCGGAGGGCGGGCTGATGGATCTCGCCTTCATGGGCCGCACCTTCATGACCCTCATCGAGGGCGTGCCGTTGCTGCTCGAGCTCGCCGGCCTGTCCCTGTCGATCGGCGCGGTCTTCGCGCTGATGCTCGCCACGATGCGGCTCTCGGGCGTCGCCGTGCTGGACTGGACCGCGCAAAGCTACATCTTCGTCTTCCGTGGCACGCCGCTCTTGGTGCAGATATTCCTGATCTACTACGGGCTGGGCCAGTTCCGTCCCGCCCTGCAGGAGCTGGGCCTGTGGTGGTTCTTCCGCGAGCCGTTCTACTGCGCCGTCTTCGCGCTCACCCTCAACACCGCCGCCTACGCCGCCGAGATCTTCCGCGGCGGCCTGCTCTCCGTGCCCCACGGGCAGATCGAGGCGGCGAAGGCCTGCGGCATGTCGCGGCTCCAGCGCTTCCGGCGCATCACGCTTCCCATCGCCATCCGCCAGGCGCTGCCGGCCTACGGCAACGAGATCATCCTGATGGTCAAGGCGACCTCGCTCGCTTCGGTGATCACGCTGATGGAGGTCACCGGCCTCGCCCACCGGCTGATCGCGCAGAGCTTCCGCGCGGTGGAGGTGTTCGTGGTCGCGGGCGCCATCTACCTCTTCATCAACTTCGTCATCACCCGCGCCATCCTCGCCATCGAGTGGCGCCTGTCGCCGCACCTGCGCCAGGCGCCGGAGATCGAGGCGCCGTTGAAGCCCTCCCCCGCCCACGCCCGCGGGGCGTGACACTCGAGGAGCCGAGGAAGCCGCCATGACAGACGTCGCCGTCAGCGTCCGCAACCTCCGCAAGAGCTTCGGCGCGCTCGAGGTCCTCAAGGGCGTCTCGCTCGAGGCGCGCGAGGGCGACGTGATCTCGATCCTCGGCGCGTCCGGCTCGGGCAAGTCGACAATGCTGCGCTGCATCAACATGCTCGAGATCCCCGACGACGGCGAGGTCACGATCGGCGGGGAGACCATCGCGCTGAGGAAGACCCGCCGCGGCGTGCAGCCGGCGGACGGGCGCCAGGTCGACCGCATCCGTTCCGAGGTCGCGATGGTGTTCCAGAGCTTCAACCTCTGGTCTCACATGACCATCCTAGAGAACGTGATCGAGGCGCCGATCCACGTCCAGGGCCGCGACAAGGTCGAGGCGCGCGAGGAGGGCATGGCGCTGCTCGAGAAGGTCGGCATCGCCGACAAGGCGAAGCACTACCCCTCCCACCTCTCCGGCGGCCAGCAGCAGCGCGCCGCCATCGCCCGCGCGCTCGCCATGCGCCCGCGCGTGATGCTGTTCGACGAGCCCACCTCCGCGCTCGACCCCGAGCTCGTCGGCGAGGTGCTGCGCGTCATGCGTGCGCTCGCCGAGGAGGGCCGCACCATGCTCGTCGTCACCCACGAGATGGGCTTCGCGAAGGACGTCTCCAACCGGGTGATGTTCCTCCACCAGGGCGTCGTCGAGTGCGAGGGCGCGCCGCAGGCGATGTTCGCGAACCCCGAGAGCGAGCGCTTCCGCCAGTTCATCTCCTCCCATCGCTGAAGCGCTCGCGGTCGCGCGTCGCCTTGCCGATCACGGCGGCGGTGCCCAGCGTGATGGCGCTCGCCACGAGCCAGATCGCGACGATGGCGGCCAGCCCGAAATCGCGCAGCGTGTCGAACAACCAGGCGATCCACGCCACCTGCTCGGGATCGCGCGCGGCCATGTCCGCCCGGTCCACCGCGAAGCCGCCGACGAGATCGACGGCACCCCAGGCCGCGAGGGCGACGAGCGAGAACAGGGCGACCAGGATCCAGGCGATGGTCCAGGCGAGGCGACGGGTTGCGCGCGTCGTCATGATTTGGCCTCCCTCGGCGGGTTTGTCACATCGGTCCGGCGAGAACGGCCGAGCGGAGGCATTCGATCCGCGACGGCCGCACCGGCTCGACGAACGGCCCGCAGAGGCCGCGCCCACTCTCTCGGGGCGCCCCCACCAGGATGCCGACCGCATGCGATGTGCTAATCCCCATCGCAGGCGCGCGCGAACGCGTGCCCTGCTCCACCCCGCCGCCCTCGCCCTCACGGCGACGCTGGCGATCGCGCCCCTGTCGGCGCCGTCGGCCGACGAGCTCTCCCACGTCTACGCGACGATCAAGCCCCCGGAAGATCCCGCGCTCGAGCCCGAGGCGGCCGGCGAAGCCGCGGCCGCGACCGCGGCCGCCGTCGCGGATACGGACACCGACGCGAACGCCGAGACCGCCGAGGCTCCAGCCGCTCCGGCCACCGGCGACGGCGGTCTCACGAACGTCTACGCCACGCTGAAGCCGGGGCAGGACCTCGACGTCGAGACGACCGGCTCGATCGCGCGGGCGCAGCCCGCCTTCGCGACGCAGGTCGAGCGGGGCGCCATCTGGGTGCGGGCGCGCACCCCGACGCAGTGCCTGCCGGGCGACCTCACCCGGGTCGTGGCCGAGGTGGCGGAGCGCTTCGGCGAGGTCCGCATCATGTCGACCCACCGAACCCGGGGGCACAACCGTCGCGCCGGCGGCGCCCCGCGCTCGATGCACCTCGCCTGTCGTGCCGTCGACTTCCGCGTGGCCGGCTCGAGCCGCGCGGTGATGGCCTACCTGCGCGATCACCCCGCGGTGGGCGGCCTGAAGCGCTATCGCTCCGGCCTCATCCACATCGACAACGGCGACCGGCGCTCATGGTGAGGCCGGATCCCGCATGATCGCGCCTTCGTGAGATGGACGCCGTGCACGAGCGCGCTAAGACCTCGCGCATGCCTCCCATCCTCCGTCGGGGCCTGCGCCTCGCCCTCGGTGCGCTCGCCACCGTCCTTCTCATCTTCGTCCTGCCGCTCGGCACGCACGCGGCCTGGTGGATGTCGCGTGACGCCATGCCGGCGCGCTGGAGCGCGGCCGACTGGTCGAGCGCGGGGCTCCTGCCCGCCGACGCGCGCGCGGCGCCGCAGGCGCTGGTGCGGGTCTATGCGGCGCGCACCGGCCGCTGGCGCGGCATCGTCGCGCATCACACCTGGATCGTGATCAAGGAGGCGGGCGCGCCGGCCTACACGCGCTTCGACAAGGTGGGCTGGGGCTCGCCGATCCGCGTCAACGGCTGGGCGGCGGACGGGCGCTGGTACTCGAACCCGCCGCAGGTCGTCCTCGCGCTCGACGGCGAGGCGGCGCAGGCCGCGATCCCCGCCCTGCGCGCCGCGGTCGAGGCCTATCCGTTCGACGGCTACGGCGACTACCGCGCCTGGCCCGGGCCGAACTCCAACACGTTCGTGGCGCACGTCCTGGACGCGGCGGCTCGCTACGATCCCGCCCTCGCCGTCGCCCTGCCGCCCACCGCGCTCGGCAAGGACTGGACGCCCGACCGGCTGCACGCCGGCCCCACCGCGAGCGGCACCGGCCTGCGCCTCGGCCTCGGCGGCTGGGCGGGCGTGACGATCGGCTGGATCGAGGGCGTCGAGATCAACCTCATGGGCCTCGTCGCCGGCCTCGACCTGCGCCGGCCGGCGCTGAAGCTGCCCGGCTGGGGGCGGATCGGCGTGCCGCCATGAGCCGGATCATGAGCCGGAGGGCGCCCCGCCGGACTCGACGCCGTTCCCGATTTGCTCCATGGTCCAGCGCATGACTCGCAGCGAGGAAATCCGGCCCGAGACATCCGGCGATCGTGGGCCGAGCGGGGGTTCGCTCTCCGCCCGCGCGCGTGCCGGCGCGGGGCCGCGCGCGGCCTATCTCGAGGGATTGAACCCCGAGCAGCGCCAGGCGGTGGAGACGACCGAGGGTCCCGTCCTCGTGCTCGCGGGCGCGGGCACGGGCAAGACGCGCGTGCTCACCACCCGCATCGCCCACCTGCTGGCCACCGGAAGGGCACGCCCGTCCGGCATCCTGGCCGTGACCTTCACCAACAAGGCCGCGCGGGAGATGAAGGAGCGCGTCGCCGCCCTCGTCGGCGGGGTGGCCGAGGGCATGCCCTGGCTCGGCACGTTCCACTCGATCTCGGCCAAGATCCTGCGCCGCCACGCCGAGCTCGTCGACCTCGGGAGCGACTTCACCATCCTCGGCATGGACGACCAGCTGCGCCTCATGAAGCAGCTCATCCAGGCCGACGGCGACATCGACGAGAAGCGCTGGCCCGCCCGTCAGCTCGCCGGCGTCATCGACGACTGGAAGAACCGCGGGCTCGAGCCCCATCGCGTGCCGAAGGGCGAGGCCGCCGCCTTCGCCTTCGGCAAGGGCATCGCGCTCTACGAGCAGTATCAGGAGCGGCTGAAGACGCTCAACGCCGCCGATTTCGGCGACCTGCTGCTGGAGGCGCTGCGCCTCTTCCGCGAGCATCCGGACGTGCTGGAGCAATACCAGGACCGCTTCCGCTACATGCTGGTGGACGAGTACCAGGACACCAACGTCGCGCAATATCTCTGGCTGCGGCTGCTCGCCCAGAAGCGCGCCAACCTCGCCTGCGTCGGCGACGACGACCAGTCGATCTACGGCTGGCGCGGGGCGGAGGTGGACAACATCCTGCGCTTCGAGCACGACTTCCCCGGCGCCACGGTCGTGCGGCTCGAGCGGAACTACCGCTCGACCGGGCACATCCTGAAGGCGGCCTCGCACCTCATCGCCTACAATCAGGGGCGGCTCGGCAAGACCCTGCGGACCGACGACGAGCCCGGCGAGAAGGTGATCCTCACCGGCGCCTGGGACTCCGAGGAAGAGGCGCGGCTCATCGGCGAGGAGATCGAGAGCCTGCACGGCAAGGGGCACTCCCTGTCGCAGATGGCGGTTCTCGTGCGCATCTCGGCCCAGATGCGCGAGATCGAGGACCGTTTCGTCCAGCTCGGCCTGCCCTATCGTGTCATCGGAGGCCCGCGCTTCTACGAGCGCGCGGAGATCCGCGACGCGCTCGCCTACCTTCGGCTCGTCGCCCAGCCGGCGGACGACCTCGCCTTCGAGCGGATCATCAACACGCCCAAGCGCGGGCTGGGCGACGCGACGGTCCAGCTCCTGCACAATCACGCCCGCGCCGCGCGCATGCCGCTGTTGCAGGCGGCGCGGTTTCTCGTCGAGACCGACGAGCTCAAGCCGAAGCCCCGCGCCACGATCCGCGAGTTCGTGCGCCAGATCGACGAATGGGCGCGCGCCATCGACGCGGTGCCGCACGCGGAGCTGGCCCGGCGTGTGCTCGACGAGAGCGGCTACACCGAGATGTGGCAGCGCGACAAGTCGGCGGACGCGCACGGGCGGCTCGAGAACCTCAAGGAGCTCGTGCGCTCCATGGAGGACTTCCCCGACCTCGCCGCCTTCCTGGAGCACGTCTCGCTGGTCATGGACGTCAACGACGGCGACACCCAGGACAAGGTGTCGCTGATGACGCTGCACGCGGCCAAGGGGCTCGAGTTCGACACGGTGTTCCTGCCCGGCTGGGAGGAGGGCCTCTTCCCCTCGCAGCGCGCGCTCGACGAGAGCGGCCAGGCCGGGCTCGAGGAGGAGCGGCGCCTCGCGCACGTGGGCCTCACCCGCGCCCGGCGGCGGCTGATGATCTGGTTCGCCGCCAACCGACGCATCCACGGGATGTGGAACGCGACCGCACCCTCGCGCTTCATCGACGAGCTGCCCGAGGGCTCGGTGGACGTGCGCGAGGCGCCCGCGCAATTCTCCGGCGGCGGCTACGGCGGCGGCTCGCGCTTCGACCAGATCGCGCCCTTCGGCTCGACCTATTCCACGCCGGGCTGGCAGCGGGCGCAGGCGAACACGCGGGCGCAGGCGGAATTCGGCGGCTCCGGCTACGGGCAGGCCCCCGGGCGCGGCCGCGGCGGATTCTCGGAAGCGCGCCGGGGGCCGCTCGTGATCGAGGGCGAGCTCGTGGCGAAGTCGACGGGCGCGGCCTCCGCCTACGGCGTCGGCACCCGCGTCTTCCACGTCAAGTTCGGCCCGGGCTCGGTGTCGGCGGTGGACGGCAACAAGCTCACGGTCGACTTCGACAAGGCCGGGCGCAAGATGGTGCTGGACTCCTTCGTCGAGCCGACGTGAGGCGCGAGCCACTCGATGGCGATCTACTTCACCGCCGACACCCACTTCTCCGATCCGCGCGTGCTCGCGATCGACCGCCGTCCGTTCCCTTCGCTCGATGCGCACGACGCGGCGCTGATCGCGCTCTGGCGCGAGATCGTGGGCGCGGACGACGTCGTCTGGCACCTGGGCGATTTCGCCCGCGACAAGCCGGAGGGCCGCGCGGCGGCGATCCTGGCGCAACTACCGGGCGAGAAGCACCTGATACTCGGCAACAACGACCCCGAGAGCGTCGCGCGCGACCCCGCCTGGGCGAGCGTGCGGCACTATGCCGAGATAGCGGTGGACGGGCAGCGGCTCGTGCTGTGCCACTACCCGTTCCGGACCTGGCGCGACAGCGGCAAGGGCGTGATCGACCTGCACGGCCACAGCCACGGGCGGCTGACGCCGATCCCGCGGCAGTACGACGTCGGCGTCGACGTCTGGGACCATCGCCCGGTGACGCTCGCCACGATCCGCGCGCGCCGCCGGCGCGGCCCGCCGCGTCCTCCGCCGGCGTCGAAGAGCACTGCGAAGAGCGCCTCGTCATGAGCCGCCTGCTGATCACCGGCTTCGGCCCCTTCCCCGGCGTGCCGCGCAACCCGACCGAGATCCTGGCGCGCCGGCTCGCGGCCGATCCACGCTGGCGCAGGCGCGGCATCGCCGCCGAGGCGCTCGTCCTGCCGACGACCTGGCGGGCGGTGGACGAGATCCTGCTGCCGCGTATCCGCCAGATCCGGCCGGACGCCGTGCTGATGCTCGGCGTCGCCGCCCGGCGCCGGCGGGTGACGATCGAGGTCCGTGCGCTCAACCGCGTCGGGCGGCTCCTGCCGGACGCCGCCGGCGGCCTGCCGATGCGCCTCGCCTACCGCCCGGGCGAGCCCTTCGTGCGCCGCGCGCGCATCGCCGTCGCCCCTCTGCTCGCGGCGATGAACGCGGCCGCGCCGGGCACGACGCGCCTGTCGCGCAACGCCGGGCGCTACCTATGCAACGGCGCCTCCTACGCCGCCCTCGGCGAGCCTGGCCCCGCGGCGCTGATCTTCGTTCACGTCCCGATGCCGCGCGAGACCGGCCGGCCCCTCGGCACGGCGGGGGATCGCCCGGACGCGGCGCGCATGCTGCGCGCGCTGACGGCCGCCGCCGGCCGGGTCGCGCAGGCGGGACGGCGACGGTCAGCGCCCGCCTGACGCCAGCGCCGCGAGGGCGGCGGGCGTATCGACGTCGCGCAGGATGCTCTCGTCACCCCAGTCGATCTCCCGCACGTCGGCGCGGCCCTTCAGCAGCGGCCCCGCGCCGCGATCGCCCGTGAGCCCCACGATGTCCGGCGCCAGCCGTCGGGCGAGCAGCACGGGATTGCCCCGCTCGCCGGCGTGGACCGGCACGATCGCGGCGACGTCGGGCGCATCCTCGTGGGCGGCGACGAGCGCGTCGAGGAGCGCGGGCGCGAGGAGCGGCATGTCGCCCAGGCACACGATCGCCGCGCGGGCGTTCGCCGGCAATGCGGCGAAGCCCGCCTGCAAGGACGTCGAGAGCCCGTCCTCCCAGCGGGGATTGTCGACGACCCGCACCGGGAGCCCGGCGAGCGCGGCCGCCACCTCGCCGCCGCGCCGGCCTACGACGACGATCACCGGATCGGCGCGCGATGCCACCGCCGCCTGCGCCACGCGCCGCACGAGCGGCACGCCGTCGAGGGTCGCGAGCACCTTCGGCGCCTCGCCGAAGCGCGCGCCGCGGCCGGCGGCCAGCACGATCGCGGCGACGGTCAATCCTCGCCCTCCTCCGCGTGGGGTCCGGCGCTCGGCTCGCCGCCGCGGGGCTGGGGCCGGGAGACGATCTCCATCAGGAGCCCGCCGACGCCCATGCCCGTCAGGTCGGCGCGCGTCACCGCCAGGCCCGCGAGGAGCCGGTGGAGCACCCAGTCGAAGCCGTTCTCCCTGGGCGAGCGCGCGCAGCCCGGCGCGCCGATGACGGGCCGCCCGGCGATCTCGCCCACGAGGAGCAGGTTGCCGGGGTCGACCGGCATGCCGAAATGCTCGACCCGCCCGCCCGCGGCCTCGATCGCGGCGGGGATGACGTCGCGCCGATCGGCGATGGCGGAAGCGCCGAAGACGACGATCAGCTCCACCTCCTGCGCATTCATGGCGGCGAGCGCCCCGGCGAGATCCGGCACCGCGTGGGGTGTGCGGGTCTCGGCCACGATTCGCGCCCCCGTGGGCGCGAGGCGCCTCTCCAGCACGCGCAGGGTCTTGTCGACGACAGTGGGCTTGAGCGCCGGCAGCAGCGTCGACACGACCCCGATGCGTCGGCGGATATAGGGTGCGACCGACAGCGGCCCGCTTCCCGCCCCCTGCGCTCCCGCGGCCGCGAGGGCGCGCGCCAGCGCCTCCTGCGGCACGGCGTAGGGAATGATCTTGACGGTCGCGACCATCTCGCCCTCGACGACGGGCGCATGGGCGGGAAGCGTCGCGATCGTGATCGCCTCGTCGACGGCGTTGATGCGCCCGACCGCGGCGGCGTCGGCGACGAAAACGCCCGGCGTCGTCGCGAAGAGGTTGACGCGCCCCGTGAAGGGCGCCTCGCAGCGCACCCCCTCCCCCGCCGCAGCGCGCGCCAGCCGGGCCGCGGCGGCGTCCTCGCCGACGTCGCCGGGCTCGAGCCGCACGGCCACGATCTCGCGTATGCCCGCCGCCCCGAGCGCCGCCGCCTCGGCCTCCCCGATCGCGGCGCCCTTCTTCAGCACGACGCCCGGCGCCTTGACGGCGTGGACCGAGAGCGCGCCGATCGCGTCGCGGACCGGGAGCGTGGCGAAGATCATCGCACGCGCCTGCGGTCGCGGCGCAGCTCGCCCACGATCTCGCCGAGCACGGAGACCGCGATCTCCGCGGGCGAGACGGCGCCGATGTCGAGCCCGATCGGTGCGTGGATGCGCGCAATCGCCTCCTCGCCGAAGCCGGCTCCTCGCAACCGCTCGACGCGCCTGGCGTGCGTCTTCTTCGAGCCGAGCGCGCCGATGTAGAAGCACTGAGCCCGAAGCCCGGCATCGAGCGCCGGATCGTCGATCTTCGGGTCGTGGGTGAGCGCGACGAGCGCCGTGTAGCGGTCGAGCGGGCGGGCGGCGAGCGCCTCGTCGGGCCAGACGTCGAGGAGCTCGACGTCCGGGAAGCGCTCGGGCGTGGCGAAGGCGCCGCGCGGATCGACGATGGTGACGTCGAAGCCGGCGATCCGCGCCATCGGCGCCAGCGCCTGCGAGATGTGCACGGCGCCGATCACCACGATCCGCGTCGGCGGCACCTGCACGTTGAGGAACATCTCCGCACCGTCGACCTCGACGATGCCGGACTTGCCCTTGCGCAGGGCGTCGTGCAGCGCGTCCGCGAGCGGATCGGCATCGATCTCGGCCTCCGGCACGAGCCGCTGCTCGCCCGAGGCGAGATCGGTCACGAGCACCGCGGCACGGCGTGCCGTACGCTCGGCGTTGAGGGCGGCGAGGAGGGGCAGCTTCATGGCGCCTTCCTCATTCCACCCGCTCCACGTAGACCCGGATGCGCCCGCCGCAGGACAGCCCCACCCGCCAGGCGGTCTCGTCGGCGACGCCGAATTCCAGCATCTTCGGCGCGCCGATCTCGATCACCTCGAGCGCGTCCGCGATCACCGCGCCCTCGACGCAACCGCCGGAGACCGAGCCGAGGAAATCGCCCTCCTCGTCGATGACGAGGTGCGAGCCCACGGGGCGCGGGGCCGAGCCCCAGGTCTCGACCACCGTGGCGATGGCGACGCCGCGGCCGGCCTCGCGCCAGCCCTGCGCCGCCTTCAGGATGTCCTCGTCGGTGGCGACGGGGATGGCCGTGTCGGTCGTCATGCGAGCCTCCTCCTCGGGTCAGGCGACGGCGCGCAGCCAGGCGCGCGGGTCGGCGTCGCGCGAGCGCCGTGCGGAGAGCGCCTCGCAGAGCGTCTCCATCGAGCCGATGGTGTGGATCGGCCGGAACTCGTGCACATGCGGCAGCATCGCACGAATTCCCGACGCCCGCGCCTCGAAACGATCGTATCTCAGAAGCGGATTGAGCCAGATCAGGCGCCGGCAGGAGCGCTTGAGCCGGTCCATCTCGAACGCGAGCGTCGCGTCCGGGTCGCGCTCGAGCCCGTCGGTGAAGAGCAGGACGGTCGCCCCCTGCCCCAGCACGCGGCGCGACCAGTCCTTGTTGAAGGCGTGCAGGCAGGTGGCGATGCGCGTGCCGCCCTCCCAGTCCTGCACACGGCCCGCCGCGCGGGCGAGGGCCTCGTCTGGATCGCGGTTCGTCATCTCGCGGGTGACGTTGGTGAGCCGCGTGGCGAAGACGAAGGCGTGCACGCGCCGGCGCTTCTCCGCCATGGCGTGGAGGAAGTGCAGGAACAGCCGCGAGTAGTCCGCCATCGACCCCGAGATGTCGAGGAGCGCGACGAGCGGCGGTGCCACGATCACCGGTGCGCGCCAGGCGATGTCGATCGAGGCGCCGCCGGCGCGCATCGAGCGGCGCAGGGTGCGGCGCATGTCGACGACGGCGCCCTTCGGGTCCGCCGCGAAGCGCCGGGTCGGGCGGGCGTCGTCGGGCAGCCGCAGAGCGGCTATGAGGCGCTTCGCCCGGGCGATCTCGGCGGCGGACATCTGCGAGAAGTCCTTCTCGCGCAGCACCTCGCGATCGGACACCGTGAGCCGGGCGGAGAAGCGCTCCTCCTCCTGCAGCGGCGGCCGCTCGCGCTTGGGCGGGTTCATCCCCGCCTCGACCCGCGCCGCGCCGGCCTTCGGCTTGTCCTCCGGCTTCTTCGCGCCCGGCGCGATCGGCGACATCTGCTGGATCAGCTTCTCGATCAGCGCCCGGCGCCGCCAGAACAGCCGGAAGGCCTGGTCGAACAGGATCGTGTGCTCCCGACGCTTCACGAAGACCGCATGCAGCGTCCAGTAGAAATCCTCCCGCTCGCCGATCCGCGCCGCCTCCACCGCCGCGATGGCGTCGACGACCGCGCCGGGGCCGACGGGGAGCCCCGCGGCCCGCAGCGCGCGGGCGAAATAGGCGATGTTGTCGGCGAGCTTGCCGGGGGTGGGGTCGGCGGACCCCGTCATGGCGGCCATCCCTCTATCACCTCGGGGCGCGAAGCGGGCCCGTGGCCTAGAACCACAGGGGTATGTTCAGCGTGCGCGACAGCGCGCGCGTCCACGAACGCCGATGGAGGCGGCTCGCGCCGCGGCGTTGGCACGCCGCTCGGCGACGCTCCGGAGCTTCCGGGTTCCGGACTTGCTTCGCAATCCGGGATGACAGCCGTTCGGGAAGCTCTCACCGACGATATGACGTCCTCCATCACTCGCGCGCCTCCGCGCGCACCCGATCCAGCACCTCCTTCGCCTTGGACCCCTGCATCTTCTGTATGTCGTCCTGGTACTTCAGCAGCACCCCGAGCGTGTCCGACACGAGATGCGGGTCGAGCGCGACCGCATCGAGCTCGACCAGCGCCGACGCCCAGTCCAGCGTCTCCGCGACGCCGGGGACCTTGAACAGCTCCTCCTTGCGGATCGCCTGGACGAAGGCGACGATCTCGGCGGACAGCCGGGCGGGCGCGCGCGGCGCCTTGGCGCGCAGGATGGCGAGCTCGCGCTCGGCGTTCGGATAGTCCACCCAGTGGTAGAGGCAGCGACGCTTGAGCGCGTCGTGGATCTCGCGGGTGCGGTTGGAGGTGAGGATCACGATCGGCGGGCGCTCGGCCTTGATCGTGCCGAACTCGGGGATCGTCACCTGGTAGTCGGAGAGGATCTCGAGCAGGAAGGCCTCGAAGGCCTCGTCGGTCCGGTCGAGCTCGTCGATCAGCAGGACCGGCGGCCCGGCCGGATCGGGCTCGAGCGCCTGCACCAGCGGGCGCTTGACCAGATGTCGCTCGGAGAACACGTCCGCCGCGAGCCGCCCCTTGTCGGTCTCGCCGGCGGCCTCGGAGAGGCGGATCTCCATCATCTGGCCGGCGTAGTTCCACTCGTACACCGCGGCCGCGACGTCGAGCCCCTCGTAGCATTGCAGGCGGATGAGCTTGCGGCCGAGCGCGGCGGCGAGCACCTTGGCGATCTCGGTCTTGCCGACGCCGGCCTCGCCCTCGAGGAAGAGCGGGCGCCCGAGCTTGAGCGCGAGGAACAGCACGGTGGCGAGCGGGCGGTCGGAGACGTAGCCCGCCCCCTTCAGGAGCGCCTGCGTGGCGTCGATGCTGGCGGGGATGTCGGTCACGTCACTATCGACCTCGCTGACCTCTACGACGTGCGGGCGGGGCGGCGTCGGCCGCACCCGCCCGCTCGATCCTGGCGCGCGTTCACCGCGCCGTCGCTGCCTCGACCGCGCGGCGCGCCATGACGCCCACGAGATGCGCGCGGTATTCCGCGTCCGCGTGAATGTCCGCGTTCATCATCGAGACGTCGGCGGACATGCCGGCGAGCGACTTTGCGGAGAAGCGCGCCTTCAGCGCCTCCTCGGCGGCCGTCCAGCGGAACACGCCGTTCGCGCCCGCCCCCGTCACCGCGACGCGGATCTCCGAGCCGCGCTTGGCCACGAACACGCCGGCGAGCGCGTAGCGGGAGGCGGGATTGCGGAACTTGGCGTAGGCCGCCTTGCCCGGCACCGGGAACGAGACCTTGGTGATGATCTCGCCCTCCTCCAGCGCCGTGTCGAACATGCCCTGGAAGAAGTCGTCGGCCTCGATCTTGCGCTTGTTGGTGGTGATCGTCGCGGCGAGCGCGAGGCAGGCGGCGGGGTAGTCCGCGGCGGGGTCGTTGTTGGCGACCGAGCCGCCGATCGTGCCGCGCGCGCGCACCGCCGGATCGCCGATCATCTCGGCCATCTCGGCGAGGCCGGGAATCGCTTCGCGCACGACGTCGGACGACGCCACCGCACCGTGGGTCGTCATCGCGCCGATGACGACGGAGCGGCCCTTGCGCTCGATCCCCCTGAGCTCGTCGAGGGCGCCGAGGTCGACGAGGCTCGCGGGCGCAGCCAGGCGCTGCTTCATGGTGGGCAGGAGCGTGTGGCCACCGGCCAGGATCTTCGGGTCCTCGGCCTTGGCGAGCATGGAGGCCGCCTGCCGCAGGCTGGTCGGCTTGTTGTATTGGAAGGCGTACATGGGTCGGGTCCTCGCGAAATCGGGCGAGCGGCGCGCCGGGCCGGCGCGCCGCTACAGGGACGGTCCGATCACTCGGCGGCCATGGCGGGACGCGCGCGCTGAACGGCGCGCCAGACGGCCTGGGGCGTCGCCGGCATGGCGATCTCCTCGTGGCCGATGGCGTCCGTGATCGCGTTGATCACCGCGGGCGGCGCGGCGATGGCGCCGGCCTCGCCGCAGCCCTTGATCCCGAGCGGGTTCGAGGGGCAGGGCGTCGAGGTCATGCCGACCTGGAAGGACGGCAGGTCGCCCGCGCGCGGCATCTGGTAGTCCTGGTAGCTCGCGGTGACGAGCTGGCCGTTCTCGTCGTAGATCGCCCCCTCCATCAGCGCCTGGCCGACGCCCTGGGCGATGCCGCCGTGGACCTGGCCCTCGACGATCATCGGGTTGATGACGACGCCGAAATCGTCCACCGCCGTGAACCGCTCGATCTTCGTCACGCCGGTGTCCGGGTCGATCTCGACCTCGCAGATGTGCACGCCCGCCGGGAAGGTGAAGTTGGTGGGATCGTAGAACGCCCCCTCCTTCAGCCCCGGCTCGAGGTCCTGACCGGAGAACTTGTGGGCGACGTAGGCCTGCAACGCCACCTCGCCGAAGGCGAGCGAGCGGTCGGTGCCGGCCACCTTGAAGCGCCCGTCCTCGAACTCGATGTCGCCTTCCGACGCCTCGAGCGCGTAGGCGGCGACCTTCTTGCCCTTGGCGATCACCTTGTCGATCGCCTTGGTGATCGCCGACATGCCGACCGCGCCGGAGCGCGAGCCGTAGGTGCCCATGCCGAACTGCACCTTGTCGGTGTCGCCGTGGACGATGTTCACCGTGTCGATCGACACGCCGAGCCGGTCGGAGACGAGCTGGGCGAAGGTGGTCTCGTGGCCCTGGCCGTGGGAGTGCGAGCCGGTCAGCACCTCGATCGAGCCCGTCGGATTGACCCGCACCTCGGCCGACTCCCAAAGCCCGACGCCGGCGCCGAGCGAGCCCACCGCCTGGGAGGGGGCGATGCCGCAGGCCTCGATGTAGGACGAGTAGCCGATGCCACGCAGCTTGCCGCGCCTGGCGCTCTCGCGCTTGCGCTTGCCGAAGCCCTTCACGTCGGCGATCTCCATCGCCTTCTCGAGCGAGGCCGTGTAGTCGCCGACGTCGTAGTTCATGATGACCGGCGTCTGGTGCGGGAAGCGCTTGATGTAGTTCTTCTTGCGGAACTTGGCCGGGTCCATGCCGAGCTGGCGGGCCGTCACCTCGACGAGCCGCTCGACGACGTAGGTCGCCTCCGGGCGGCCGGCGCCGCGATAGGCATCCACCGGCGCGGTGTTGGTGTAGACGCCGTCGACCTCGGCGTAGATCGCCGGGATGTCGTACTGGCCCGAGAGCAGCGGCGCGTAGAGGTAGGTCGGCACCGAGGACGAGAAGGTCGAGAGATAGGCGCCGAGATTGGCCGTCGTGTGCACGCGCAGCCCGATGATCTTGGCGTTCTCGTCGACCGCGAGCTCGGCGTGGGTGACGTGGTCGCGCCCGTGGGCATCCGCCAGGAAGGCCTCGGTGCGGTCCGAGGTCCACTTCACCGGGCGCCCGACCTTCTTCGCGGCCCAGACGCAGACCGTCTCCTCGGCGTAGATGAAGATCTTCGAGCCGAAGCCGCCGCCGACGTCCGGCGCGATCACGCGCAGCTGATGCTCGGGCGCGATGCCGATGAAGGCCGAGAGCACGAGGCGGGCCACGTGCGGGTTCTGGCTCGTGGTGTAGAGCGTGTAGCCGCCCGTCCCGGCATCGTACTCGCCGATGGCGGCGCGGGTCTCGATCGGGTTGGGGATCAGGCGGTTGTTGGTGATGTCGAGCCGGGTGACGTGCGTCGCCCGGGCGAAGGCGGCCTCCGTCGCGTCCTTGTCGCCGAGGTGCCACTCGTAGACGAGGTTGTCTGGAGCCTCGTCGTGGACGACGGCGCCGGCGCCCTTGGCCTTGGCGGTGTCGACCACCGCGGCGAGCGGCTCGTAGTCGACCTCGACCTTCTCGGCCGCGTCTCGTGCCTGGGCCAGCGTCTCGGCGATGACGACGGCGACGTGGTCACCGACGTAGCGCACCTTGCCCTGGGCGAGCGCGGGATGCGGCCCGGCCTTCATCGGCGTGCCGTCCTTGGAATGGATCATCCAGCCGCAGATCAGCCCCCCGATCTTGTCGGCGGCGAGGTCGTCGCCCGTCAGGATCGCGACGACGCCCGGCATCGCCGCGGCGGCGGCCGTGTCGATCGAGCGGATGCGGGCGTGCGCGTGCGGAGAGCGCACGAAGGCGGCATGCGCCTGCCCGGGCCGGGCGAGATCGTCCGTGTAGCGGCCCTGGCCGGTGATGAAGCGCTGGTCTTCCTTGCGGCGCACGGGTGCGCCGATACCGGTACCCGTCATGGCGGTTGTCCTCCGAGAACGCCTCTTTGCGGGCGCTGCTTCAAGTCATGCATGAAAAGGATGGCGGAGCCGCGCAGTATCGGCGCGATCGAGATGAGCTCCGGAAGGCGTCGGCGCGCGTGCGGTGCCGGCGCGCGGCGTCACTCCGCCGCTTCGCGCATCGGCTGGCCCGCCATCGCACGGGCGCCGGCTTCCACCGCGCGCACGATGTTGTGGTAGCCGGTGCAGCGGCAGATGTTGCCCTCGAGCTCGGAGCGGATCGTCTCCTCGGAGAGATCCGGGCCCAGCCGGTTCGCCATGTCGACGGCGGTCATGATCATGCCCGGCGTGCAGTAGCCGCACTGGAGGCCGTGATGCTCGCGGAAGGCCGCCTGCATCGGGTGGAGCTCCGCGCCGCTGGCGAGGCCCTCGATCGTCACGACCTCGGCGCCGTCGGCCTGTATCGCGAGCACGGTGCAGGCCTTCACGGCCGCGCCGTTCATGTGCACGACGCACGCGCCGCACTGGCTGGTGTCGCAGCCGACATGCGTGCCGGTCAGGCGCAGGTGCTCGCGCAGGAACTGCACGAGCAGCGTACGAGGGTCGATGTCGGCGGTCACGGGCTTGCCGTTCACCGTCATGGAGACGATGGCCATGGGTCTTGTTCCTCCTCTTGTCCGGCGGGTGGGCCGGCTCGGCCGAGCGGCGGGCGCCGTCGGCTCTCGTTGGACGACGAGCGCGGCCGGCTCCGCCCGAGCGAAGCGCCACCTTCGAATGCGTCGAATTCGAGTGTGAACCGCCCGAAATCGCCGGTCAAGCGCCGTTCCGCTCGACGAAAGGACGATTTTCGCGGCTCATCCGGAGCGTTTCGGAACGACCCGAACGCCTAGCCGACCAACGGCTTGGCCATTGCGACGGCGCCCGGCCCGTAGCCCGCGAGCGCGCCCGCGTCGCCCGGCACGAGCTGCGGCCGGAAGCCGCGACGCGCCCAGAACCGGTCCTTGCCGGAGACGGCGACGAGGCACAGGCGCGGGACGCGTCCGCGCGCGACGTGCTCCACATGCGCGATCGCGAGGTCCGCCAGGCCGCGGCCGCGCAGCTCCGGGGCGATCACGAGATCGTGAATCTGGACGGCGTCCGGCGCCTCGAGGAGACGGCCGATCAGCGTGTCGAGGGGCGGCGGCCCCGCGGCGGTCCAGGGATGCGCGATCAGGTAGCCGGCCACACGCCCCGCATCGTCGAGGACACGGCACAGGTCGGGCGCGAGCGAGCGGCGCTCGGCGAACACCTCCGGACGCTCCGGAAAGGTGGGATGCGCCCGCCCGGCCAGCGCCATCACGGCCGGCAGGTCCGCCTCGCGCATGCCGCGCCAGGATGCGCCGCCCTCCCTGGTTCCCCGCTCCGTCATCGTGCCGATCCCGTCTCGCATCCCCGCGCCTTCGCCTCGCGGGCGCCCTGCCCTATGGTGCGTCGGCGCGCCGCGCAAGCCGCGTTGCGCGAGCCGAAGGAGAGCCGCCCCATGCCCATCGTCGTCGACGGGATCCGCTTCAACGTGCGCCTCGACGGTCCCGAGACCGCGCCGGTCCTGATGCTGTCGAACTCCCTGTCGTCGAACCTGACGATGTGGGAGCCGCAGATGGAGGCGCTCACGCGCCGCTGGCGGGTCCTGCGCTACGACCAGCGCGGCCACGGCGCGACGCAGGTCTCGCCGCGTCCCTTCACCATCGACCATCTGGCGGACGACGTGGTCGGCATCCTCGACGCGCTGGGGATCGCCAAGGTGCATTTCTGCGGCGTGTCGATGGGCGGCATGACCGGCATGAGCCTTCTGCGCCGGCACAGCGCGCGCGTGGAGCGCGCCGTCCTCGCCAACACCGCCGCCCACATGGGTCCGCCCGACCTTTGGAACCAGCGCATCCGCACGGTGCGCGCCGGCGGCATGGAGGCGGTCGTCGACGCCACCGTCGAGCGCTGGCTCACCGCCGGCTTCCGCGCTTCGGCCCCCGAGGCGGTGGCCGCGATCCGCGCCATGATCCTCTCGACGCCGCCCGAGGGCTACGCGGCCTGCTGCGCCGCGATCCGCGACATGGACCAGCGCGAGTTGATCCGGACGATCGCGAGGCCCGTCCTCGTGATCATCGGCGCCCACGACCCGGCGACCACGCCGCAGGCCGGCGCCATCGTCCAGGCGGCCATCCCCGGCGCCCGCGCCGTGACGCTGGAGGGTGCGCACCTGACCAATATCGAACAGCCGGACGCCTTCTCGCGTGCGACGATGGATTTCCTCGACGCAATGCCGTGAGGGCGGGCCGCCACGAGGAGGGAATTCGGGATGAAGCTCCACCGCGTCACCGAGCGGCTCGACGTGAACGACGCCGATCTCTCGTCGTCCGTCTTCAACAACGCCAACATGGCGTCGTCATCGTTCAACCAGATCGAGCTCTCCGGAGCCCGGTTCGACGACAGCAACATGTCCGGCCTCCACGTGAACGACGTGAACCTCTCCGGCTCGACGATCCGGGACGCCAACCTGTCGCGCGTGCGGATCGAGGGCTGCCGGCTTTCGGGCATGACGATCGACGGGATCGCCGTGGAGGAGCTGCTCGCCGCCCATCGCGCGGCGGGCGGGGCGTGACTCGGGGGCCGCGATGGGCTCTCGACGAGAGACGTCCCCGCGGGCCGCAGCCCGCCCGGGCGGGTCGGGAGCGGCCGGGGGGGGCGCGCGCCGCCGGCAGGCCCCCCCCGGGGACAACAGCCCCGCCGCGCTCGCTACCGTGAACGCGAAGGCGAGGTAGAGCGCGAAGACCGGCTTCTTCACGAGGGCGAAGACCGCGATCGCCGCGGGGATCGAGGAGACGCCGCCGGCGACGAGGAAGGCGAGGCCGGCTCCCGGCGCCATGCCCTGCTCGACGAGGCCCGATACGAGGGGGAGCGCCGCATAGCCGTTGAGGTAGGCCGGCACGCCGACGAGGGTGGCGATCACGATCGGCACGATCCCCTCGCCGCCCACGAGCGACGCGACGGCATCCGCGGGGACCCAGGCGATCATCAGGCTCTCCAGCACGAAGGCGAGGGTGAGCCACTTGCCGAGGAACAGCGAGGTCTTGAGGGCCTCGCGACCGAGCTTCTCGCGCCGGGCCTCCTCCCGCCAGACGGCCCAGACCGGCGGCTTGGGATTGCGCACCCGCGCACCGCCGCAGCCGCCGTTGCCGACGCCCTCGCGCAGCGCCCCGTCGAGGACGCCGCTGCGCGCCAGCGCCGCCGTGACGAAGCCGCCGAAGAGGCCGATCCCGATCGCGGCGAGCGTCTTGGCGATCGCGAACTCGAGCCCCAGCGCGCCCGTGGTGAGGGCGAACATCGCAGGGTCCATCAGCGGCGAGGCGAGCCAGAAGGCCATCACCGGCGCGAGCGGCACGCCCATCGCGAGGAGCGCCGCGATGAGCGGGATCACGCCGCACGAGCAGAACGGCGACAGCGCCCCGAGCAGCGCAGCGAGCACGATCATCACCGCGACGCGACCCTGGAACGCCTTGGCGATCAGGTGGTCCGCCCCGCTGGCGGCGGCGTAGGCCGCGATGCCCACGGAGAGGGCGAGCCACGGCGCGACGCCGATCAGCGCCTGCGCCGCGAAACGCAGGCTCTCGGCGGCCTGGGCCGGATCGAGGAGCGCGAGGGCCGCGAGTATCGCGACGATGGCGAGGAGGACCCGGTCCACGGAGGCCGCCACGCCTCCGACCCGGCGCAGTCCGACTGCGATCTGAGACATGGCTAAACTCCTAGCATTCTAGTTGTTTCGGGGCGAAAAAATCAGGCCGCATCGCCGCGGGCGGAGGACACCCCGCGGCAGCATTCCTCTTCCACGAAGGCGAAGACCCGGCGCATCGCCTCGGTCCCCGCGTGGTTGATCACCTCGCGCCCCACCTTCTCCTGGGACACGAGCCCGGCGCGCACGAGCGCGCCGAGATGGTGGGCGAGCGTCGAGGGCGGCGCGCCGATGAGGCGGCCGATCTCGCCGATGTTGAGCCCTTCCGGCTCCGCACGGACGAGGAGCCGGAAGATCTCGAGACGCGCCTCGTGCCCGAGGGCCGAGAGCGCGAGGGCTGCGTGTGCACTGTCCATGAGACGCATCATGCCTACTTTTCTAGGTATGTCGAGTCTTTTCTCGCGGCCCGTCGCGACACCGGACCCGCCGCGGCGCTTGGCGCGGCGGGCCCGCGGCCCTAGTCTCGGCCACTCGTCGTGTCGCCCCGCCTCCCCCGAACGGATCCCTCCCGCGATGCCCGCCACCACCGACCCGCGCCTGCCCTACCTCGCCGCGCTCGAGAAGAAGCTCCTGTGGCTGTCCACCTGGACCATCCACAACGCCAACCACCTGCGTGAGAGCGCCGACGGGCTGAAGGTCGGCGGGCACCAGGCGTCGTCGGCCTCGCTCGCCACGATCATGACGGCGCTCTACTTCGCGACGCTGCGCCCGCAGGACAGGGTCGCGGTGAAGCCGCACGCGAGCCCGGTCTTCCACGCGATCCAGTATCTCCTCGGCAACCAGACCCGCGAGAAGCTCGAACGCTTCCGCGGCTACAAGGGCGCGCAGTCCTACCCGTCCCGCACCAAGGACGGGGACGACGTCGACTTCTCCACGGGGTCGGTCGGGCTCGGCGTCGCCCAGACGCTGTTCGCCTCGCTGGCGCAGGACTACGTGCGCGCCCACGGCTGGGGCGCGGAGCGGCCGGAGGGCCGCATGATCGCGCTCGTCGGCGACGCCGAGATGGACGAGGGCAACATCTTCGAGGCGCTGCTCGAGGGCTGGAAGCAGGGCGTTCGCAACACCTGGTGGATCGTCGACTACAACCGCCAGAGCCTCGACGCCGTGATCCGCGAAGGGCTCTACGCCCGCTTCGAGGCGCTCTTCCGCGCTTTCGGCTGGGAGGTCGTGACGCTCAAGTACGGCTCGCTGCTGGAGGAGGCCTTCCGCGAGCCCGGCGGCGACCGCCTGCGCACCTGGATCGACACCTGCCCGAACCAGCTCTATTCCGCGCTGACGTTCCAGGGCGGCGCGGCCTGGCGCAAGCGCCTCCTGGACGATCTCGGCGACCAGGGCGACGTCACCGCGCTGATCGAGCGGCGCGACGACGCCGCGCTCGGCCGGCTGATGACGAACCTCGCCGGCCACGACCTCCCCACCCTGCTCGAGGCCTTCGAGGGCATCGACCACGACCGCCCGGTCGTCTTCATCGCCTACACGATCAAGGGCTTCGGCCTGCCCCTCGCCGGCCACAAGGACAACCACGCCGGCCTGCTCACGCCCAAGCAGATGGAGGGCTTCCAGGCGCAGATGAACGTGCGGCCGGGGCGCGAGTGGGAGCCCTTCGAGGGGCTCGATCTCCCCGAGGCGGCACTGCGCGACTTCCTCGCGCGCGTGCCCTTCGCGGCGCAAGGCCGTCGCCGGCTCTCCGCGCCCGCGATCCCGGTGCCGGAGACCCTCGCCGCCCCGCGCCAGGAGACGCTCTCGACGCAGGCCGGCTTCGGGCTCGTCCTCAACGAGCTCGCCCGCTCGGACGGTCCGCTCGCCCGGCGCATCGTCACGACCTCGCCGGACGTGACCGTCTCGACCAACCTCGGTCCCTGGGTGAACCGCCGCGGGCTCTTCGCCCGCGAGGCGCTCGCCGACACGTTCAAGGCCGAGCGCATCCCCTCGACCTTCACCTGGGACTACGGCCCGAGCGGGCAGCACATCGAGCTCGGCATCGCCGAGATGAACCTGTTCATCCTGCTCTCGGCGCTGGGGCTTTCGCATTCGCTCTTCGGCGAGCGGCTGATCCCCGTCGGCACGCTCTACGACCCGTTCATCGCGCGGGGCCTCGATGCGCTCAACTACGCCTGCTACCAGGACGCCCGCTTCATCCTGGCCGCGACGCCGTCGGGCGTGACGCTCGCGCCGGAGGGTGGGGCGCACCAGTCGATCTCCTCGCCGCTGATCGGGCTCGCCCAGGACGGGCTCGCCTCCTTCGAGCCGGCCTTCGTCGACGAGCTCGCCGAGATCCTGCGCTTCGCCTTCGCCTACGTGCAGCGCGACGGCGACGCGGAGCCGGACGAGCGGACCTGGCTGCGCGACGCGACCGGCGGCTCGGTCTACCTGCGGCTGACCACCCGTGCCATCGAGCAGCCGCGGCGAACGATGACGCCGGCGCTGGCGCAGGGCATCGTCGACGGGGCCTATTGGCTGCGCGAGCCCGGCCCGAACGCGCAGATCGTCGTCGCCTACGCGGGCGCGGTGGCGCCGGAGGCGATCGAGGCGGTGGGGCTGATGGCGGAGGACCGCCGCGACGTCGGCCTCCTCGCCGTGACGTCGGCGGACCGGCTGAACGCCGGCTGGACGGCGGCACAGCGCGCCCGCGAGGCGGGGCAGGTCCATGCCCGCGCACACATCGAGCGCCTGATGGAGGCGGTGCCGGCGCAGTGCGGGCTCGTCACCGTGCTCGACGGGCACCCGGCGACGCTCGCCTGGCTCGGCGCGGTGGCCGGCCACCGCACGCGCTCGCTCGGCGTCGAGCATTTCGGCCAGACGGGGACCCTCGCCGACCTCTACCGGCACTACGGCATCGACGCCCAGGGCATCGTCCAGGCCGCCCAGGCGATCGCCCCGGGCCGCCCGATCCGGCATCTCAAGGCGATCTGACCCGCGGGCGCCCCGCGGGGCGGGAGACCGTCCTCCCCCACCTCGGGGGCTTGCGTCTCGCCCCGCGCCCCTCTATCCGCGACGGGTCCCGCGCACGCCCCCGAGGCTCCGCTTCCAAGGCCCCGTCCATGCCCGATCTCCTGCTCGAGCTCTTTTCCGAGGAAATCCCCGCGCGCATGCAGCGCAAGGCGGCGGACGACCTGCGCCGGCTCGTCACCGACGCGCTCGTCGAGCGCGGCTTCCTCTACGAGGGCGCGAAGGCCTTCCACGGCCCGCGGCGGATCGCGCTGCACGTAGCGGGCCTGCCGGCCAAGGGGCAGGACGTGCGCGAGGAGCGCAAGGGGCCGCGTGTCGGCGCGCCGGAGAAGGCGCTCGAGGGCTTCCTCAAGGCCGCCGGCCTCGCCTCGATCGACGAGGCCAAGGTCGAGAGCGACCCCAAGAAGGGTAATTTCTACGTCGCCGTGATCGAGCGCCCCGGGCGCCCGACGCCGGACGTGCTGGCCGAGATCCTGCCCGACATCGTCCGCAAGTTCCCCTGGCCGAAGGCCATGCGCTGGGGCGCGGCCTCCGCCGAGCCGGGCGCGCTCACCTGGATCCGCCCCCTGCGCGCCATCGTGTGCACCTTCGGGCCGGAGACCGAGGAGCCCGAGGTGGTGCGCTTCCGCGTCGGCGACATCGAAAGCGGCGACACCACCTTCGGTCACCGCTTCCACGCGCCGGAGCCGATCCGCGTGCGCCGTCTCGACGACTGGGCGTCGAAGCTCGCCAAGGCGAAGGTGCGCGTCGACGCCGACGAGCGCAAGGACGTCATCCTCCACGACGCCCGCGACCTCGCCTTCGCGCAGGGCCTCGCGCTCGTCGAGGACGAGGCGCTGCTCGAGGAGGTGGCGGGGCTCGTGGAGTGGCCCGTGGTAATGCTCGGGTCCTTCGACGCGAGCTTCCTCGACATCCCGGCGGAGGCCATCCGCGCGACGATCCGCGCCAACCAGAAGTGCTTCGTGCTGCGCGACCGGGAGACCGGCGCGCTCGCCCCCGCCTTCGTGCTCGTCGCCAACATCGAGGCGACAGACGGCGGCGCGGCGATCGTCGCGGGCAACGAGCGCGTGGTGCGCGCGCGGCTGTCGGACGCGAAGTTCTTCTTCGAGACGGACAAGGCGACGCCGCTCGAGGCGCGACTGCCGAAGCTCGAGACGATCGTCTTCCACGAGAAGCTCGGCACCGTGGCCGAGCGGGTGGCGCGGGTGACGGCGCTCGCCGAGGCGCTGGCGCCGGTCGTCGGGGCCGATCCCGCGCTGGCGAAGCGGGCGGCGCAGCTCTCCAAGGCCGATCTCGTCACCGAGATGGTGGGCGAGTTCCCCGAGCTGCAGGGCCTGATGGGCCGCACCTACGCCGCCCTCCAGGGCGAGGACCCGGCCGTCGCCGCCGCGATCGAGGAGCACTACAAGCCGCTCGGCCCCTCCGACCGCGTGCCGACCAGGCCGGTCTCGGTGGCGGTGGCGCTCGCCGACAAGCTCGACCTGCTCGCGGGGTTCTGGGCGATCGACGAGAAGCCGACGGGCTCGCGCGATCCATTCGGGCTGCGGCGGGCGGCGCTGGGGGTGGTGCGGATCGTGCTGGAGAACGGGCTACGCATCTCGTTGCGGTGGCAGCTAGAGGACGCATTGGCGCGCATCGAGAGCCAGCTCGCCATCAAGACTGCGGCCGGTGAGCTTTCTCGCGCCGAGGAGGCCATCGACGAAGGCCTCTTCACGCGTGACACGGCAATGGACGACTTCATTGGTCGTATGCGGATCCGCATGCCGGACATCGCACTCGCAAGCGCTTCTCGTCTGGCAACCAGCATTGCGGACCTCCTCGCCTTCTTCGCAGACCGCCTCAAGGTCCACCTGCGCGAGGAAGGCCTGCGCCACGATCTCATCGACGCCGTCTTCGCCCTCCCGGGCCAGGACGATCTCCTGATGATCGTCGAGCGGGTCAAGGCGCTCGACGCATTCCTGAAGACCGACGACGGCGCGAACCTGCTCGCGGGTCATCGCCGCGCGGCGAACATCCTGCGCATCGAGGAGAAGAAGGACGGCGTCTCCTGGGACGCGGCGCCGGACGCGGCCCTCGTCGCCGCCCGCGGCGAGCCCGCCGAGCAGGCGCTCCTCGCCGCGCTCGGGAGCGCCGAGGCGGACGCGTCGGCGGCGATCGCAGGGGAAGACTTCGCCGGCGCCATGCGCGCGCTCTCGCGCCTGCGCGCGCCGGTCGACGCGTTCTTCGAGCACGTGACGGTCAACGCGGACGATCCCGAGCTGCGTGCCAACCGCCTGCGCCTGCTGGCCGGCCTGCGTCGGGCGACGCTGGCGGTGGCGGACTTTTCGCAGATCCAGGGGTGATGTTCATAATACGAGCGCATTCATCATGCGTCCGTGCGCATTGTACACCAGGAAACCGAATCGCAGAGGTTAACTAAATTCCTGTCGGGCATGAGGAATCCCGCCTTCCCCTTGATGAAACGACTAGGGATTGGCGGTATATTCCAGCTGTCGTAGTACGCCCACGGGAATGCGCACGTGTCGAGCTCGGGTATCCAGCACCCGCCCTACATCCCGCCTGTGGATCCGAAGGACCCGCAGTCGCTCGACAACGCCTCCCGCGACTTCCTCGACGTGCTGAACGCCGACCGGCGGCTCGCCGTGGCGCGCGACCGGGAGCGCGACCAGGGGCGCAACCGCCGCGGCCCGCAGACACCCGGCGACGACCGCAAGCCCGGCCCCGCCCTCGCCCTGCCCGGCCCCGCCTCCGCCGCACCCGAGGGCGAGCCGCAGCGCACGCCGGCGGGCCCCCTCGTCGCCCAGCCCCGTCAGCAGGGCGCGCCGCCACAGGATCCCCTCCCGCAGCAGGGCGCGGCCCAGGGCGATCCCGTCCTGGTGCGCAACCAGGGCCAGTCCCGCGGCGGCATCGTCGGCGAGACGCCCGGGCGCCTTCCAACCGGCGCGCCGCAGCAGCCTCCCGGCACCGGCATGGCCCGCGGGCCGCAGGCCGCCCCGCAGATCGGCCAGCCTCCCCTCGCTCAATCGCCCCCGGGCTTCGGCGACGGCGCCCCCTTCGCCGTGGTCGACGCGCGCACCCTCGCGCTCCTCGCCAACGGCGGCGCGGGCGCCACGCAGACGACGGGCCGCCTCGTCGGCCCGATCAACGGCGCCGCCGGCGCGACCCGAGGCACCGGCGAGACCTTCGGCACATCCCTGGTCGGGCCGGCCCAGCGCGCCGGGCTCGGCCTCACCCGCGCCGCCGCCGCGACGCTGTCGGCGGTGACGCCGACCGAGGTGCGCGAGCGCATCCAGCTGTGGATGGCGACCGGCGTCCTCGACACCTCGCCCTTCCGCTTCCCGCCCTTCGAGCCGCTGGCGCAGCACGAGCCGGGCGCGGCGCGCGGCGGCACGACCCGCGGCGCGCCGGTCTCCCCGCTCGCCCGGACGGTCGGCGGGAAGCCCGCGGCGCCGACGGACCTCACGCCGGCCAACGACGGGCCCGGCCCGTGGAATCCGCTCGCGGCGAACGACGGCGTCGTCGGCTTCGGCCAGGCGATGATGCACGACATGGCCCGCCGCGGCTCGGGCGCCCCGGCCCAGCCGCACGCGCCGGCGCAGGGCCAGCCTCAGATCCAGCCCCAGCCGCAGACGACGCCCCAAGGCCACGCCCCCGTGGGGACGCCGGCCGCGCAGCAGGCCTCGCTCCTCGGGAGCCGCGGCGGCGGCGAGCCCGCGCGTCCCGGCGCGCCCGCGCGGGGCGTCCCGACCCGGCCCTTCGACTTCGCCGCGGCCGAGGCCGAGGAGCGCGCCCTGCGCGAGGAGAACGGCGTGCCCACACGCCTCGATGTGCCGGGCCTCGGCATCCCCCGCGTGTAGCGCCGCGCGCGCCCTTCCCGCCGCGCGCAACCCGGCTGCGCATCCCGCCCGTTTGGCAAATCCCGTCCGGGGGTCTATGGCTGGGGCGCGTTTTCCCAATCACGCGATCGAGGTGGACGATGACGAAATGGGTCTACACCTTCGGCGACGGCAAGGCCGAGGGCGAGGCGGCGATGCGCGACCTGCTCGGCGGCAAGGGCGCCAACCTCGCCGAGATGTCGAACCTGGGGCTCCCGGTTCCGCCCGGCTTCACCATCACCACCGGCGTGTGCACCTATTTCTACGACCACGACCGCACCTACCCGCCGGAGCTCGAGGACGCCGTGAACGCGGCGCTCGCGGAGGTGGGCCGCATCGCCGGGCGCGGCTTCGGTGACGCGAAGACCCCGCTGCTCGTCTCCGTCCGCTCCGGCGCCCGCGCCTCGATGCCCGGCATGATGGACACGGTCCTCAACCTGGGGCTCAACGACGCGACCGTGGATGCGCTGGCCGAGGACGCGGGCGACGCGCGCTTCGCCTACGACAGCTACCGCCGCTTCATCACGATGTATTCCAACGTGGTGCTGGGACTGGAGCATCACGACTTCGAGGACGCGCTCGAGAGCTACAAGGAGCGCAAGGGCTACGAGCTCGACACCGACCTCTCGGCGGACGACTGGAAGAGCCTGATCGAGCGCTTCAAGGCGATCGTCCAGGAGAAGCTGGGCCAGCCCTTCCCGCAGGACCCGCGCGACCAGCTCTGGGGCGCGGTGGGCGCCGTCTTCGGCTCCTGGATGAACCCGCGGGCGAGGAAGTACCGCGAGCTGCACGCCATCCCCGCCTCCTGGGGCACGGCGGTGAACATCCAGGCCATGGTGTTCGGCAACATGGGCGACACCTCGGCCACCGGCGTCGCCTTCACCCGCAATCCCTCGACGGGCGAGAAGCGCCTCTACGGCGAGTTCCTGGTCAACGCCCAGGGCGAGGACGTGGTCGCCGGCATCCGCACGCCGCAGGACATCACCGAGGCGGCGCGCCGCGAGTCCGGCGCCGACAAGCCGTCGATGGAGACGGTGATGCCGCAGGCCTACGCCGAGCTCGTCGCGATCTGCGATCGGCTCGAGGCGCACTACCGAGACATGCAGGACCTCGAGTTCACGATCGAGAAGGGCAAGCTCTGGATGCTCCAGACGCGCAACGGCAAGCGCACCGCGCGCGCCGCCCTGAAGATCGCCTGCGACCTCGTCGAGGAGCGCGTGATCTCGCAGCAGGAAGCGATCGGCCGGGTCGAGCCGCAGGCGCTCGACCAGCTGCTCCACCCGACGATCGACCCGAAGGCCGCGCGCGACCTGCTCGCGTCGGGCCTCCCCGCCTCCCCGGGCGCGGCGTCCGGCGAGATCGTGTTCACGTCGGAAGCCGCCGAGGCCGCGAAGAAGGCCGGGCGCAAGTGCATCCTCGTGCGCGTCGAAACCTCGCCGGAGGACATCCACGGCATGCACGCGGCGGAGGCGATCCTCACCACCCGCGGCGGCATGACCTCGCACGCGGCGGTCGTCGCCCGCGGCATGGGCAAACCCTGCGTCTCCGGCGCGGGCTCGATCCGCGTCGACGCCAAGGCGAAGACGCTCACCGTCGCGGGCCGCACGCTGACCGAGGGCGACGTCGTCACGGTGGACGGCGGCGCGGGCCAGGTGCTCGTCGGCGAGGTGGCGATGCTCCAGCCCGAGCTCTCGGGGGACTTCGCCAAGCTGATGGAGTGGGCCGACGGCGTGCGCCGCCTCAGGGTGCGCGCCAACGCCGAGACGCCGCTCGACGCGCGCACCGCGCGCAACTTCGGCGCGGAGGGCATCGGCCTGTGCCGCACCGAGCACATGTTCTTCGAGGGCGACCGCATCGTCGCGGTGCGCGAGATGATCCTCGCCGACGACGCGGAGGGGCGGCGCGCCGCCCTCGCCAAGCTCCTGCCGATGCAGCGGGCCGACTTCGTCGAGCTCTTCACCATCATGAAGGGCCTGCCCGTCACGATCCGCCTTCTCGACCCGCCTCTGCACGAGTTCCTGCCGCACACCGACGAGGAGCTCGCCGAGGTGGCGAAGGCGATCGGCGCCTCGCCGGACAAGCTCAAGCGGCGCGCCGCCGAGCTCTCCGAGGCGAACCCGATGCTCGGCTTCCGAGGCGTGCGCCTCGCGGTCGCCTATCCCGAGATCGCCGAGATGCAGGCGCGTGCCATCTTCGAGGCGGCGGTCAAGGCGGCGAAGGACACCGGGGCGCCGGTCACCCCGGAGGTGATGGTGCCACTCGTGATGACGAAGCCCGAGCTCGACCTCGTCAAGGCCCGCATCGACGCCATGGCGACCGCCGTCATGGAGGAGACCGGCGCGACGTTCGAATACCAGGTCGGCACCATGATCGAGCTGCCGCGGGCCGCGCTGCGCGCCGCCGAGATCGCCGAGGCGGCGGAGTTCTTCTCCTTCGGGACGAACGACCTCACGCAGACCACGCTCGGCATCTCCCGCGACGACGCCGCCTCGTTCCTCGGGCCCTACGTGCAGAAGGGGCTCATCGAGTTCGACCCCTTCGTCACGCTCGACCAGGAGGGGGTGGGCGAGCTCGTCGCGATGGCGGCGGAGCGCGGGCGCGCGACGCGGCCGGACATCAAGCTCGGCATCTGCGGCGAGCACGGCGGCGACCCGGCCTCGATCCGCTTCTGCGAGGGGATCGGGCTCGACTACGTCTCATGCTCCCCCTACCGCGTCCCCATCGCCCGCCTCGCGGCGGCGCAGGCGGCGCTCGCGGGGGAGGCGCGCTCGCTGGCGTGAGGCGGATCGTGCGGTTGGAACGGCCCCACCGCCCGTGCTGCGTGTCCAGCGGATAAAAGGTTGACAGATCTGACCGGATGAATGGTTGACAGATC